>JAURYC010000342.1 GCA_030654105.1 Deltaproteobacteria bacterium | reverse complement strand
GGGTTTTCGGCTTGAGGGCGATCATCCGCGGGCCTAAAAGATCCAAGGTAATCAGGAAGGATGATTCCGAATTATTGAATTGGTATTCCAGCTCTTTATCCGTGTACAGCGGATTATTCATAATCACCACCGCTCCGGCTCTCCAGGCCCCATACGTGGCTGCAACCAGTTGGGGCATGTTGGGCATGAGCATGGCCACTTTATCCCCGGGTTTTACCCCAAGGTCGATAAGGGCATTGGCAAAACGGTTGACCCTATCATCGAGTTGTTTGTAAGAAATCCTGGAATCGATGAAAATTAGGGCCGTCTTATCAGGGAATTGGTTGACGCTGCGGGTGAGAGCCTGGGGCATGGTTATTTTCTCGTATTGCAGAGTATAGGCTACACCTTTGACATAGGATTTGTACCAGGGTTTTTCCATTATATTTCTCTTTTACAAGGCAATTTTTCTGAACTTCATAGAGCCCTTATGGCGTAAAAAAAAAGATTTTTGCAAGGAAAATAATCAATAATTTTATTGCTCGGGGGAAAGCAAAGGATTAAAATTTAAAAAATGCCAGAACCATTCATTATTCAGGTAAGTGAAGAAGAAATAAAAAGAGAGCGGGAAAAGGCCAGGGCCCTGCGCAAAACCCGCTGGTGGAACCAGCGTCTGGCCCGGGGCCAATGCCATTATTGCCGGCGCCATTTCCCGCCTGCGGAATTGTCCATGGACCATATCGTTCCGATTATACGTGGCGGCAAGACCACCAAGGGAAACGTAGTCCCGGTTTGCAAAGAGTGCAACAATAAAAAAAAATACCTTCTTCCTATGGAATGGGAGGCATACCTTCAAAACTCCTTTGGAAAAGATAAGGGTAGGCATTGACTTTCCGGCAACGGAATAATAGAGTCATCCCAAGAAATGAAACAAATAAGCAATTCCCGTTGAGGAAATAAGTTAATAAGCTTTTCCATTTAACTCATGTTAACCTGTTGTTTAGGAATTAGTTTGTTTGAGAGTTATCGTTACCGGTGGCTTTCACAGGCGCGGGGGCCAGGGCGCTTCGCTGGGCATCATGAGGCGCTCGACGTTCCATGGATTAGGCGGGGGAATGCCCCCGCCTCAATATGCGGAAACCCAGCCAATCCCTTCCTTCAAGGTTTTTCTCCCGGCCGATGCTGCCGGCGCTCAGCCCCCTGGCCCCCGCGCCACGATATAAGCTGTGCTTAACAGCAACATGAGTCAAATGGAAAAGCCGATAATTTAAATCAAGAAGTTCATGGCGGATGCCCTGGATTTGGTGAAGGGAGGAAACCTATTATGCCGGCTAATCGAGAAGGAGAGAAAAGGATGAACACGTCGGATATTGCCGTGGAAAAGGGGGGAGTCCCCGCAGAAGGCGGCAAAAAGAAAAAGAGCGTGCGGGAAGCATACACGAGTTTTGGTAAAGAAGTGAAAGTTTTTTACGGACCCGAGGATCTTCAAGGGTTCGATTCTCAGCGCGATCTGGGCGAACCAGGAGCCTATCCATTCACCCGGGGAATCTACCCCACCATGTACCGCAACCAGCTCTGGACCATGCGGCCTTATGCTGGCATGGCCACCAGCGAGGAGACCAATAAGCGGTTCAAGTTCCTGCTCAAGAGCGGGCAAACCGGATTGAGCCTGGCCTTCGATCTTCCAACCCAGTTGGGAATGGACTCGGATGATCCTCAAGGCAAGTATGATGTGGGAAAGCTCGGGGTTGCCGTTGATACTCTTGATGACATGGAGCGGATTTTTGAGGACATCCCTTTGGACCGCATGAGCACCTCCTTCACGATCAACTCCACAGCGGCGGTCATCCTTGCTATGTATGTCCTGGCGGCAAAGAAACAAGGGGCCGTTCCAGAGCAACTGCGCGGGACGGTCCAGAATGACATCCTGAAGGAATATGTGGCCAGGGGAACCTGGATCTTTTCGCCCAAGCCATCGATGCGCTTAATCGCCGATACGATCGAGTATTGCATCAACCATATCCCCCGTTTTAACCCCATCAGCGTCTCAGCCACCCACCTCTGCGAGTACGGAGCCAAGGCTGAGCAGTCCGTTTCCCTGCCGTTCCTCAACGCCTTAGCCTACATTGACGAGGTACTGAAACGGGGCTATTCCATCGACCAAGTAGCTCCCCTGGTTGTGTTCCATATGGCCGTGGGCGGGAGAAATTTTCATCTCTTCGAGGACGTAGCCAAGCTAAGGGCCGGCCGGCGGCTCTGGGCAAAGCTTATGAAGGAACGCTATGGAGCAAAAAACCCCGAGTCCATGCGCCTGAAGTTCTCTACCGGAGCATTAGGGGGAGGAATGACTGCGGCAGAGCCATTGAACAACATCGCCCGGGCGGCTTATTTTGGCCTGGCTGCAGTTTTGGCCGGGACGCGCTCTCTAAACATGGCCTGCTTTGATGAAGCCTACGCCATTCCCACAGACCTGGCCATTCGCACTTCTTTAAGGGTGCAGCAAATTTTAGCCTATGAAACCGGGGTAACGGATACCGTGGATCCCCTGGCGGGATCGTATTACGTAGAATCTTTGACCAATCAAATGGAAGAGCAGATGCGTAAGACCATGGCCGATATCGAGAGCCGGGGAGGAATCGTCAAAGCCATCGAAGAGGGCGCGTTACAAAGAGATTTGGCTAAGCAAAGCTACGAACTCCAGGAGAGGATCTCCCGGGGAGAAAAAGTATTAGTGGGTGTCAACCGTTTCACCTCTCAGGAAGAGGAAAAACCTCTTGAGGTCTACCGGGCAGACGCAAAGATCCGGGAGGCTCAAATCACAAGGCTGAAGGCAGTGAAAGGCCGCCGAGATCCTAAAAAGGTACAGGAAACGCTCTCTGGACTTCGCCAGGCAGCCCAGAACGAAGAGAATATCTTTCCAGCGCTCTTCCCGGCTGTGGAAGCGCGGGCTACCATCGGGGAAATAACTGCTACCTTGAAACAGGTGTTCGGAGAATACAAGGAGCCCAGAACAGTTTAAGCAAGGAGTCAGCAATGGAAAAAGCAAGGCCCATAAGGGTTTTGATAGCCAAGGCAGGTTTGGACGGGCATGACGTCGGCGCTAAGGTAGTGATTCAGAGGCTGCGCAACGCCGGGATGGAGGTCATTTATACCGGCCTGAGACAGAGCATGGAGCAGATCGTCTCAGCGGCAGTGCAGGAGGACGTCGATGTCCTCGGGTTGAGCATCCTCTCCGGCTCCCATATAGAACTGGCCGAGGAACTGATGGCCCGGTTGCGAGCGAAGGGGATAAAGGACATCCTGGTGTTGGTCGGGGGGATCATTCCCAAAGAGGATATCCCATTGTTAAAGGCCCAAGGAATCGATGGTGTTTTCCCGGTGCACTCTACCCTGGAAGAGATTGAGCAGTTCATTCGTGAGCAAGTCTCCTGCAAGAGGGGGGAAACATTGACAAAGGAAGAAATATGAGAATGAGCACACCACTCTCGGGCATCCGCATACTGGATCTATCCCAGCTTTTAGCTGGACCGTATGGAACGATGATAATGGCTGATCTGGGCGCTGAGGTGATCAAGATTGAAAAGCCAGGCGAGGGGGACATTGGACGGGGAATGCCGCCCCATTTCTTCCAGGGGGAAAGCGTTTATTTCATCAGCATCAACCGCAACAAGAAATCCATGACCTTGGACTTGAAAGCCAAGGAAGGTCTGGATATCTTCTACCGCTTGGTCGGCGAGTCCGATGTTGTCTTTGACAATTTTCGGCCGGGGGTTTTGGAAAAGCTGAGAATCGATTACGAGACATTGAAAGGGATCAACCCCCGGATCATTAGCTGTTCCGTATCGGGGTATGGGCAGACAGGGCCGTTCAAAGACCGGCCGGCTTTTGACCTGATCATCCAGGCTCGCGGCGGGATCATGAGCTACACGGGGGAGCCGGGGAAAATGCCCGTCCGTATGGGAGCTCCCATGGGGGACCTGGCCGGGGGCCTATTTTCCGTTCATGGAGTCCTGGCGGCGCTCTATCAGCGGGAGAAAACAGGCACGGGCCAACGGATCGATCTCAGCTTACTCGATTGCCAGATCGCTCTTTTGATCTACCGGGGTCTTTATAACCTGTACGCCGGCGAGATTGCTGAACCCGTTGGGTCCGGGCATGTCTCCGCCATTCCCATCAGGGCCTTCAGGACCAAAACCTTTCCCATCGTCATCGATGCCAATACGGATAAATTTTTTCAGGAGCTATGCGACGGAGTGGGCCGGAAAGATCTGGCCTCCGATCCCCGTTTCCTGACCCGCGCCGACCGCCTGAAAAACAAAGAAGCACTCTACGCCATCCTGGAAGAGGTTTTTTTACAGAAAAGTGGCGAAGAATGGCTGGAGAGGCTGGAAAGCCGCGTTCCTGTTGGACCGATCAACCCCGTAGATAAGGCCCTGAGCGATCCGCAGATTCTTTCCCGGGATATGGTTGTGGAAACCACCCATCGTTCGGGGGAAAAGATGAAGCTTTTGGGAAACCCGATCAAAATGTCCCAGACCAAGAAAGAAGTTTTTAGCCCCCCTCCGGCTTTGGGGGAGCACACAGACCAAATTCTAAGAGAACTCCTGAATTTCCAAGCAGCGGAAATTCAGCGGCTTCGGGATAAAAAAATTATATAGGAGGGGAACCATGAAAAGGCTTTTTTATGTTTTGGCCATAGGGGGAGTCATTTTCGTTCTCGGAAGTCCTATCCTTCTTCAGGCGGCGGGGGAAAAACATAGCATTTCTTTGGTGGCTTCCCCCCAGGTTCAGATTTTGAAAATTGATTATTACTTGAAGGTTCTTAAAGAATTCGGTGAAGGAAAACCGGCCTTGCATTTTGAGGTGAAGATCCGGAACCTTTCGGAGAAAAAGGAAAGATATTCGGTGATGGTTAGCACCCCTGATGGGACGTCCGCCGCCGGTTTCATTCCAGAGAAAGCGAAAAAGGCGGGTGACCTTCCGGTGCTCCAGCCCAAAGAAGAGGGGAAGATCACGATTCCCCTATTGACCGAAAACATGCCCAGCAATTTCTCCGTGGAGGTGGAATCTGTCCCTGCGGAATGACCGAGATTTAGCCACAGAGAACCCAGAGGGCACAGAGAGAATAAAATCAACAATCAAAAATCCTTAAAAAATTTATGTGGGGAAATAGGCAAAAGGAAAAAGAAAATTTTTTTGGGTCAAATCAGAAGGAGGGTATAGCAATGAGAAAAACACATTTTTTTGTTGTTTTTTTCGCAGTAGCAATAATTTTTTTATTTCATCTGACTATTTCCCCGGGTCTGGCCGCTGAGAAGAAGTATCGGTTCATGCTGGGAACGGCCGGGGCAGGGGGAGAAGTCTATATATGGGGAGGGGGAGCGGCCAAGGTAGTGTCCCAGTTTTCCAAAGATGTACAGCTTACTGCCCAGCTCACCGCCGGGTCGGGAGAAAACCTCATCCGCATCAAAAGTGGCACGCTGAAAATCGGGTTGTCTTCAAACGAATGGAATTGGGAGCTTTTCAACGGCAAGGGAGGACTTCCTAAATACGAGCATCGGGCGATCTTCGCCATGTATAAAGGGGACTGGCACTGGGGATGCCGTAAAACCTTCCCTGGAAACACCATTTATGATTTTAAAGGGAAAAGGTTTTCCTTTGGCCCAAAGGGAGGCGGTTCATACGGGATGATCAAATACGCCCTCGATGCTTTGGGGCTAAAGTTTACGGATTTTGATGCCAAATATCTTTCCGTAGC
>JAURYC010000341.1 GCA_030654105.1 Deltaproteobacteria bacterium | reverse complement strand
AAATTCAGCCTCATATGTATAGCCTTGCCGGTTATCATCGAAGTTGCTGTCAAATCTTGTTCGTTAGCGTTTCTTAAATAAGCGAACATACAATTTGCCTGCCTGGGCTAATCTATCTTCTCATCTCTTATGGGTGAATAAAAAACCCCATCCCTCTTTTCGAGAAATGGGGTTTCAATGACTCCAAACATTTTAGCTCCTCCAAAGGTTGAAAGGAGAAAACCCAAAGTAAATAAGCAATCAGCTATTAGCGTTCAGCCATCAGCTCGACAGCGGATAGCTTTTGACTAAAAGATCAATGTTACAGAAGTTATGAGGTTTTTGGCTGTGACCGTTGTTTTTATACCATTACACCCTTTGCCGAATCAAGAAAATTATCGTTAGGTGGTTTTGCGGTGAATTTTTATGGGTCAGGTGGTCAGGCGGCGGTAGATTTTAGGAAGTTCCCGGGGGAGCTCGGCGGTTTCTTCGATGACTAAGTATTTGGAGGGATGGCACATCTTGCGCAAATAATCATGGCCGGCGCGGTCAACCGTAATACAAAACGTGTGAATATTCTTGCGGGTAGCTTCTTCCAAAGCCCTCATCGTGTCCTGAAGGGCGTATTCCTTGCCGGTGCGATCTTCTCCGTAATCGTAATCCTGAGGGTAGCCATCGCTGATCAGGATGATGTTTTTAATTTTTGATTCTCGGCCATTCATTTTCTCCACGGCATGTCGAATTGCAGGCCCCATGCGGGTGGAACGCTGGGGTTTAATCTCCCCAATCCTTCCTTTAACCTTCTCTCCATACTCTTCGGCAAAATTTTTGATGGTAAAAAAATCTACATCTTTCCTGCCGTATCCTGAGAAACCGAAAATGGCATATTCGTCACCGATCTCTTTTAAAGCCTCTGCCATAACCACCAAAGCTTCCCTTTCAATATCGATAACCTTTTTCTCTGCGGGGAAGTCAGGAGTAAGCTCCGGTGTTTTATTTTTGCCATTCACCCGTTCATCGGTGGAAGCGCTCATATCCAGTAGAAAAAGAGTAGAAAAATCCCGATCTTTTCGGTTCTTCTCGATGTAGATTTTTTCAGAAGGCGAATGGCCGGCCCGGCGATCGACGGAAGCTTCGATGGCTGCGTTGAGGTCAATCTCCTCCCCTCTTTCCAGGTGGGGGATTTTTTTAAAGCGTTCCGGTTTGAGCATCTGAAATTGTCTGCGCACTTCAGCCACCAAATCCGCGTAGGCACCCAGAACCTCGGAGACAAACCCCGATGACCCTACCTCAACTTCTTTCTCTTTCAACCGACACCATTTCACCCGGTAGTCACTGATCCTGTAATCCCACTCATCGTAATAATAGGCGCCATCGCTATCTTCGCCGAGTTCCGCAAGAAGATCCGCCATTTCCGCTTTCAGCTCTTCCCGGTCCTTCTTACGGGCCGGGTTAGAACTGGCGACTCTTTTCAACCCCTCCAGGTCGGTGAGAAAAAGACCTTGAAAGTCGCGCTCCCCTTCCCCCTTAAAGGTTTGGGTTTCCACTTCCAGCCCCATATTGAGGAGCTTCTTCAACTCTTCCGCCGAAAGGGGAACGCCTATTGCCATTTGGTTCAAAAGGTTTTTGATCTCTCGCAGGCGCAATTTCTTCTGGACCAGTTCAGGGCGAAATTGCCCCCGGTGCGGCAAAGGAGCGGGGCTGCTATAAGGTTCCTCCCCTTTGGCCAGTCGAGGGGCGAAATCCATTCCTCTAATTGCGAAAAGGGATTGATTCAATGATGGGCAACCTTTCAGTTCTTCTTCCGGGTGAAGGGTCAGGGAGCGAAAATTCGGCAACGCACTCAGCCAGCGATAAAGGATCACCGTGCCCCGGGCGGAATCTGCTACCGTCGCTCCTTTCTCCAAAATTGGGGTCAGTAGAGAAAGCAGCTCTTGCAGGTGCAAAGTTACGACCTCCGGAAAATTGCCATCCGTTTTCCTCAGGACGCTGATCCTCAGAATTGATTCCAACACGGCCTCTTGCAAAGGGAGCGAGGTGGGCGAAGGCCTTTTTTCCATAGTCTTCTTGAGGAAAAGGTCCATTTCTTTTTTTAAACCGCGGTATTCTCGGCGAAGGTAATGGTCAATGCGGGACCCTTCGAGCAGGTGGAAGATATCGCGCGCTAAATTGGTTTTGGGAAAAAGCCGGAGGAAAGCTTCCAAAGGAGAAATGGATTTCCCTTTATCTTCAATGGACTGCAAACAAGCGCGAAAAAGTTCCGGGGGAAAGAGATCGTAAACGGAGGAGAGCTTAAAGGTAAAAGTCCCAAACTCCAAATAACCGGCTTGGTGAGCTGTAGCCAGCCTGTAGGCAGAAACGTTTAGTGCCGGGGAGGAAAATTCTTTGGAAACCAGGGGTAGATAGATCGTTTCTCCATCCGTCCACGGCAAGAAATAAAAAGAGTTCTGCATTCCCTCCCTTAATTCCGGTAACGGTTTCAGACTCAAGCTTTCCCCCGTAAGGGCTTGGGCAAAAAGTTTGAGAGGACGGGCAACTTCTTCGAAAAAAATGGCCGTACTCTGCGCTTGCCCTCTTTCCTGAGAATGCCTTGATTCCAGGCTGTAGTAGGCCAGGGCTGCGGGCAAGTTTTTGTCAATCAGGGGAAGCCCATCTTTATACCAATGATAAATTTTTTCTGAAGGTATTTCATGACTTATTTTTGATAAATTCATAAAATACTTTAATGAAATAGGCCAGTCTTCGGAAGCCAGACGTAGGCCCAGATCGAGATATATGGAACGTTCTTTTTCCGGAAGGGCTTTTATGGTTTGGGGACTTCTTTCCAAAAACTCGAGAAGGGTTTCCCGTGACTCTGAGGCCAAAATCTCGGCCCAGCGAAGGATGGTATGGCGACAGGAGGGATCGATGGAGGCGAGAACTCCGGGAGCGAGACGTAAAAAGGTTACGGCGAATTTGCTGGATCGTTCTGCTACTTTCAGGCCGATTTTCAGAATTTCCGCTCTCTCATCGGCTGTTAACGCCGGAAGGATTTGGAGTGCGCTGAGCAAAGCTTTTTCGATTTTTTCAAGATCCCAGCGAACCCGCTTCCTCAGCTCTTTGGCAAATTCATTCCAGGCGTTAACTTCTGCTTCGTTCATTTCATCCACAACTTTATCGCCACAGAGGTCACAGAGACCACAGAGAAGTAAAAAATAAATTAAAAAGTAAAAATACAAAAGGGAAAAAATTTTGAATATTTTCTTATTATTTATAACTCTGTGTACTCTGTGACCTCTGTGGCTTATGGTTTTTTACGGAAATATCGAGTTGATAACTTCCCGGATCCCTTGCACCATTTCAGAATCATCGGTCACCGCCTGGGCCACAGCCACCTCACAAGCTCGGCGCGGTTCGATTTCCTGAGTAATGAGCAATCCGGTATAAATCAAAAGACGAGTGGACACCCCTTCTTCCAACCCTTGGTCCCGCAAATTACGTACTTTTTCCCCGAGCTTGGCCAGGTCGTTGGCCATATCAAAGCTTACCCCGCTTTCATGAGCAATGATTTTGGCTTCCATTTCCCTGGGGGGGTAACGAAATTCAATGGCCACAAAACGCTGGCGGGTACTGTGTTTCAAGTTTTTCAGAACGCTTTGATAGCCGGGGTTATAGGATATGACCAGGAGAAAATTTTCATGGGCTTCGATCATTTGCCCCTTTTTCTCCACAGGCAGAATCCGCCGATGGTCGGCCAAAGGATGGATGAGGACCGTGGTGTCCTTGCGAGCTTCCACGATCTCATCCAGGTAGCAGATGGCCCCGTTCTTCACGGCTTGAGCCAAAGGCCCGTCAACCCATATCGTCTCTTCCCCTTTGAGCAAGTACCTACCCACCAGGTCGGAGCCGGTTAAATCTTCATGACAGGCCACCGTAATCAAAGGGAAGGAAATTCCCATCTCCTTGCCCAGGAAGTACGTCATGTATTCGACGAACCGAGTTTTGCCGCATCCGGTAGGGCCTTTGAGCAGAACTGGCAGCCGGGCGTTATAGGCCGAAATAAAAATTTGCACTTCATCGCCGATGGGCAAATAATAAGGTTCTTTAAGAATGCGATACTCTTCAAAAGCTTTTTCGATTCCTTTACTCATGAAATCAGATTAGCAAATTCGCCGTTGGATTGGCAAGAAAAATAGGATGCACCTGCAAAAATGTCCTTATGTCCCGTCTCGGAAGTTCGTATCATAATTCAAACCTCTCGGACGGCCCGGTGCTCAGGGCGCTTCGCTTGGCATCATGAGGCGGTGGTCCTTTCATGGATGAGGCGGGAAAGGGCATCCCGCCTGCTTTTACGGAAAGTCAGGGGGAGCATGGATTAGGTATTCTCCCGGCCGATACTGCCCGCGCTCAGCACCCTGACCCCCGGGCCACGGCAAGGTGGGTAAAAAACCCCACCAGATTATATAACGCGAATTTTTAGCAACTTGGCATTAGTTTTTCAATGTTTCCTTGCTTTCCAACGGCTCTTTTGCTATTAGGTAAAAGAAAGTTAATACTTCAGGGGGACCCAATGGCGCTAAGAAAGTTCGTTATTGAGGTAGGGATGGGGGTTGACCAACACGGCCAGGATAATACTCGCGCCGCCGAAAAAGCGGTTCAAGATGCCATCCACCGGAGTTGCCTTTGCGGTTTGAGGGAAGTCGCCGGCTTAAAAAATCCTGATGACATATTTGTGGAGGTGTTGATCGGCTGCCCGAACCCAGAGTCCGTGGATAAGGAGCGGGTACTGAAGGTCCTTCCTTTTGGACAGAAAACGATCGAAGTACACCAGGGCGGTCTATTGGGGAAGACCCTATTCGTTCCCGAGCTCGGCGATAAGACGGACGAGATGATCGTGGCCAACGCCATCGTAACCGTTTACGTTCCCTAAGAAAAAGGGGTCAAGGGGTCGAGGGTTCAAGGATCCAAGTGATTTTTTGAGGAACCTGATTCTTGGATAAGAAAAAAGTCACCGTTCTTTTTCAGCCTTCAGGCCGGCGAGGACTGGTTGAGAAAGGAAAGACTCTCCTTCAGGCTGCCCACGAACTGGGTGTCTCTATTGAATCGGTTTGTGGGGGGAAACACACCTGCGGGAAATGTAAGGTTCGGATAGAAGAAGGCATCTTCGAAGGTGGTTCTTTAAAATCGCGCAGGGAAAATCTTTCTTTCTTTCCGCCAGAAGAAAATAAATTTATCGAAGAGAAAGAGCGAGAAAAAGGATACCGCCTGGCCTGTGTTGCTAAACTGCAAGGAGATGTCCTAATCAATGTGCCCGAGGAAAGCCGGGCCGTCCAACAAACTATCCGGAAGGATGCTCACCAAACTACTACCAAGTTAAACCCTGGGGTGAAAAGTTATTATGTTGAGTTAACCCCCCCGACTTTAAAAGAAGCTCTGGGAGATTTTGAGCGCCTCCAACAAAAGCTGGCAATCAATTACGGCCTCAGAGATCTTACCGCAGATGTCTCGTCTCTTCAAACCCTTCCACGGATATTGAGGGCGAGTAACTGGAAAATTACGACTTTCGTTTGGATGGATCGAGAAATTCTGGGTATCCAGCCGGGAAAGGTAGAGGATTTTTACGGATTGGCCGTTGACATCGGTACAACCACGGTCGCCGTTTATCTTTGCAATTTGAATAATGGGCAGGTCGTAGCAACCGAATCGATGATGAACCCACAGGTGATATTTGGCGAAGATGTAATGACCCGGATTACCTATGCCATGAACGATCAAGACAAGGGGTTAAAGCGCCTGCAGGAAGCAATCATTGAGGGAATGAATAGGCTGGCCCAATCCGCAGGCAGGTCTGCGGGGATTATGCCGGAGGAGATTCTGGAGATGGTCGTGGTGGGGAACACGGCCATGCATCATATTTTTTTGGGAATTGACCTACAATATTTAGGTTTGTCTCCTTTTGCTCCGGCAGTCCATCACTCCTTAGATATCAAAGCCCGCGACCTGGGGCTGAAGATTCATCCGGCAGCGAATGTCCACCTGCTACCCATAGAAGCAGGGTTCGTGGGAGCGGACAACGTGGGGGTTCTTATCTCCGAGGAACCCTATTCCAAGGAGGAGATAGCCCTGATCATCGACGTAGGTACGAACGGAGAACTCCTCCTGGGGAATAAGCAACGACTTCTCTGCGCCTCTTGCGCCACCGGACCTGCCTTTGAGGGAGCCCATATAAAATTTGGGATGCGGGCTGCGCCTGGCACAATCGAACGGGTGCGCATCGATCCCGATACCCTGGAGGTAAGGTATAAAGTCATCGGCCTGGAAAAATGGAGCGATGAATGTCCACCTGCAGAAATCCAGGCCAGGGGAATTTGCGGCTCAGGAATCATTGAGGTTGTAGCAGAGATGTTCAGGGCCGGAGTGTTGGAAAGGAATGGGCGGATCAACAACAGCATAACCAGCGGCCGTATAAGGAAAACAGATAAAGAAAGCGAGTTCATCATCGCCCGAGCCGAGGAGACTGCAATTGGCCGGGAGATCACGATTTCAACCGCCGACATCCGAGCCGTGCAGCTGGCCAAGGGGGCTCTTTATGCCGGGGCCAAGATCCTAATGAAGATGTTGGGCGTTAAACACCTGGAGGAGGTCATCCTGGCCGGAGGATTCGGTAGTTACATCGATTCCCAAAGGGCTATGATTTTAGGGATGTTCCCAGACTGTGACTTGCAAAAGGTTTTTTCCGTGGGCAACGCCGCCGGAGACGGGGCCTGTTTAGCCTTACTGAACCGGGAGAAGAGAACGGAGGCCGACCGCATGGCCCGGCAAGTTGAGTACATCGAGCTTACCACTCATCCGGATTTCACCGAAGAATTCGTCAACGCCATGTCCATCCCGCACATGAAAGATGATTTTCCTCACTTGCAAGATCTTTTGCAGTCAAGGAGTTTTCCTCCTAGCAAATAGTCCTGGCAAGAAACCTTGCCTCCCTTCACTTTTTTATTTCCCTAATATTTTCGAGCCCAGGGAGGCAGGAAGATGCTTCGTTTGGCCAAGGAGGCAGTTGTTCGTTCCTATCCCGAAGCTTAACTTCTACCGTTGCAGCAAGCGGAGAGATCCAATCTTTATGAATTTACAACTGAATATGGAAAGTGAAGGTAGACAAGGGCAAGAAACTCCTTGACACCCTTCAATTATGTATACAAAATACGATCATAGCTTACGTCTTTAGTCATGATAAAAATTTCCTCTGGCAGGTTGGATTATGAGAAAGGGGGATTATAAAGAATGGCCATTACCATCGTAAAAGACTTTTGCAAGGGGTGCGGGTTTTGCATCGCCTATTGCCCCAAGAAAGTCTATGATCTTTCTACCGAGATGAACAAGAAAGGGTATTATCTGCCCAGTCCGGTGCGCATCGAAGATTGTACCGAGTGCGGCCTTTGTGACTTTTACTGCCCTGATTTTGCGATCCTGCTGGAAAAAACCAAAAAGAAAAGTAAATCCAAGAGAAAGGAGGACCGCTGATGTCATCAGGAGTCAAACCGGGGAAATATTTCGTCCAGGGCGATGAAGCCATTGCCGAAGGAGCCATCGCCGCTGGTTGCCGTTTCTTTGCCGGCTATCCCATTACCCCCTGTTCGGAAACTTCGGAGACTATGGCCCGGCGCCTACCCGAAGTAGGCGGAGTCTGCCTGCAGATGGAAGACGAACTGGCCTCGATTCATGCCGTGGGGGGGGCTTCGGTAGGCGGGTTGAAGGCTATGACCATTTCCTCCGGCCCGGGAATCAGTTTGAAATTGGAAGGTCTGGGCTGGGGGATTAAGAACGAGATTCCCTATGTGGTGGTCGATGTCCAGCGCGCCGGCCCGAGCAACGGCGTGGCGACCCGCGTGGGCCAGGGAGACTTCTACACTATCCGTTATGGCTCGGCAGGAGGGAATAGCTCCATTATCGCCCTCTCCCCCAAATCCACCCAAGAAGCTTTTGACTTGACCATTGAATGCTTCAACCTTGCCGAGATTTTTCGCTGCCCGGTCTTTTTACTTGCCGATGAAACGGTAGGACATACCCGGGAGCTTTTGCTCATTCCCGAAGAATCGGAACTAAAGGTGGTGAAGAGGGTTAAGCCTACGGTTCCGCCGGAACAATTCCTTATGTATCCCCTGGATACGCCGGGAGTCATCAACTACCCCTTCCCCAATATCGGAGAAGGTTACGGGATATGCGTTTCGCCCTATACCCATAACTCCAAAGGGTACGCCAGCACTGCCCAGGATATGCAAGAAAAGATGGCCAAACGTTTGGTCTTCAAAGTTACCGAGAATCTAGATAAATTGGTGCGGGTGGAAAAACAAAAAATGGAGGATGCGGAATTCGCTGTTGTGGCTTACGGCGGAAATGCCCGCCCGGCCATTGCTGCGGTAGAGATGGCCCGGGAGCAAGGGATGAAGGTGGGATTTTTCCGGCCAATCATCGTCTGGCCTTTCCCCGACGGGGAAGTCCTCAAAGTTGCGGAGAAGGTAAAGAATATTTTGGTCTGCGAGCTGAACATAGATGGGCAGCTCTCCCGGGAAGTTGCCCGGGCGTCCAAAGGAAAGGCCGAGGTTTACCTTCTGGGTTCCGGAGGCGTGGAGCCGCATCTTCCGGCGCAGATATTCAATGAGATAAGGAGGCTTTACCCATGAGCACGGTTGGCGAAACTCCGAATGTTCTGCATCCTTTAGTAGCTAAATACCTGCGCAAGGAGCGCATGCCCCACATGGCCTGCCCGGGATGCGGCATCGGCCAAGTGGTTCATGCCGTGCTTTTGGCCGTCGATGAATTGGGCTTGACCCCCAAAGACACGGTCTGGGTACAAGGAGTGGGTTGCAACAGCCGGATCACCTACTCCACCTGGGTGGGAGATAACGTGGACGCCCATCACGGCCGGATGTTTGCCGTGGCGACGGGCTTGAAGATGGCCCGTCCGGACATGAATTTTATTTGTTTCACCGGCGACGGAGATTGCGGGGCCATTGGAGGCAACCATTTTATCCATGCCTGCCGCAGGAATTTAGACGTCACCGCCATTTTGTTCAACAATGGCATCTACGGCATGACCGGCGGGCAGGTAGCTCCCACCTCTCCCCTCGGAGCCGTGACCACTACCACGCCTTACGGAAACATCGAAGACCCCTTCGATATGTGCCAGATGGCCGTGGCAGCTGGAGCCAGCTACGTGGCCCGTTGGCGGTCCACGGATTTCAAACCTTTGGCCAACTCCATTAAAAAAGGAATTCAGACCAAAGGGCTGGCCTTCATCGAAGTTTTGCTGCAATGCCCAACCAATTTTGGCCGGTACGTCCTGAAGACCAGTAATCCTCAAGATGTGCTAAAATGGATCAAGGACCATTCGGTCTCCCAGAAGGAAGCAAAAAAAATTTCCAAGGAAGAGTTGGCCGGAAAGTACCTCATTGGCGAATTCGTGTACCGTCCGGAACGCACGGGCATCGTGGAACGATACCAGGAGTTTTTGAAAAAATATCAAAAAGATTAAATACTACGCAAGGGAAAAGAGCCTTCCCGCATTTCGCGGGACTGAGGAACTTTTTACGAAGCTGTCAAAAGGAGTAAATCATGGCGCGCCAAGAAATTCGCTTTGCTGGATTTGGAGGTCAGGGGTTACTTTTAGCCGGAATTCTTTTGGGCAAGACTGCGGCCCTCTATGCCGGAAAACAGGCCGCCCAAACTCAATCTTATGGAACGGAGGCCCGGGGAGGGGCTAGCCAGTGCAATGTAGTCATCGACGACAAAGAGATCACTTACGTGGGCGTGGTTAACCCTGATGTCTTTGTAGTAATGTCCCAGGAAGCTTATGAAAAATTAATCGGGGAAGTCAAGGTTGGGGGGTTGGTCTTCTATGATTCAGACTTGGTGAAAATTAAGGAAAACCCCGGGTGGCGGCAGATTCCCGTTTCTTCCACCTCGTCCGCGAAGGGATTGGGCAAGCAGATGGTGGCCAACGTGGTCATGCTCGGGGCGATGGTCGAAGGAACGAAAATCCTCGATGTTGACCTGGTCAAGGCCTGCCTTAAAGAAAGCGTTCCTTCAGGGACAGAGGAATTAAACCTCAAAGCCTTTGAGTTGGGGAGATCTTTGTTTAAACCCGGAGCATAAAAAATTTTTGGGCCACAGAGATCACGGAGTCCACCGATATAAGTCAAACTAAACAACCCTCGACTATAAGTCGAGGGGTTTTATGAAGGGTCGATTCCAAATC
>JAURYC010000340.1 GCA_030654105.1 Deltaproteobacteria bacterium | reverse complement strand
GATTTGGAATCGACCCTTCATAAAACCCCTCGACTTATAGTCGAGGGTTGTTTAGTTTGGACACAGATTTCCACAGATATCCACGGATATTTATTTTTTTCGTTTAATATCCTAAAAATCTGTGTTCATCCGTGTCCCATAAGGAAATTCCAAAGTTCTAATCCGCGGGTTTGAGGTCGACAATTTTTAATTCCAGGGTACGCTTCCCCTGAAAAAAACCGATTGAGGGGGTAAGCGCCATTTTCATGTGTTCGGTAGATAGGGGATGCCAAGAAGCCATATTGAAACCGATTGCCTTCCGGGTTACTCGACCTTCCTTGATGCGCAGGCGTAAATGACCTTTTCCGACCAATCTGGAGTCCAGCACGGTTAGATTTTCCAGCGCCAAAACTGGCGCCGGGTTCGCCGCCCCAAAAGGAGAAAGGGATTCGAGCTCAGCGAGGAAAGATTCATTCATCTGATCGAGTCGAGCGATCGCATCGATGGCGAGACGAGGAATGAAGTCTTCTTCTTGGAGGCTGGCGCTTACGATTTCTTCGAAAGCCTGGATAAAACCGGGAATGCACTCGGCGCGGATGACCAAACCAGCAGCCTGGTCGTGGCCGCCAAAAGTTACCATCGAAGCCCGGCAAGCTTTCAGCCCCTCATAGAGGGAAAAAGGATCAATGGAGCGGCCAGACCCTTTCCCTAGATTTTCCTGCAAGGCAATGAGGATGGTGGGGCGATAGTATTCCTCGGTGAGACGCGAAGCTACAATGCCTATTATGCCGGGATGCCAGTTCGTGGATGCTAAGACGATAGATTTTTTTCCCTGAGCCATGGCAGGGGAGTCAATCATCCCTTTAGCCTCGGCGAGAATTTTTTCTTCGATTCTCTGGCGGTGAGAATTCAGTTGATCCAAATGGGCAGCAATCTTCCGAGCTTCCTCCTCATCCTCCGTTAAGAGAAGGCGGACGACTTCGTCAGCCTCTTCCATGCGCCCAGCAGCATTGATCCGGGGCGCAAAACGAAAATTGATTCCGGTGGTATCCACTGGCGTTCCGCCCATCCCTGATACTTCTTTTAAAGCCAAGATACCGGGGCGGGTGGAACGAGTGAGTTGTCCCAAACCATGTTTGACCAGGACGCGATTGACCTCCAAGAGGGGAACCACATCGGCAACCGTTCCCAGGGCGACCAGATCCAGATATTCCTTCAGATTGGGAACGCCAGTGCCTTCCCAGAGACCTTTCTCCCGCAGAGTACTGCGTAAGGCGATTACCAGGTTGAAAGCTACGCCTACACCGGCCAGGTCTTTGAAGGGATAGGGACATTTTTTTTGCTTCGGATTTAAAATGGCCAAAGCCGGAGGAAGGTTGTCCGGAACCTCATGGTGGTCGGTGACGATAACCTCCAGCCCATTGGCCATTGCCCAGCGGATCTCCTCGTCATTGCTGATTCCGCAATCTGCTGTGATCATCAATTTGGTGCCGCGGGCGTGGATCTTTTTAACAGCTTCCAGGTTTAGTCCATAACCTTCCTTCAACCGATGGGGAAGGTAAAAGTCCACCGCACCCCCGGCTTTTTTCAGGAAGAGGAGCAAGAGGGCTGTCGCGGTTGTGCCATCCACGTCGTAATCCCCGAAAATGGTGATTTTTTCGTTTTGCAGGATAGCCTTGGCAATACGCGCGACGGCTTTATCCATATCCTTCATGGTAAAGGGATTCGGGAGATCTGAAAGGGCGGGAGAGATGAAGCGCCTGGCCTGTTCCACATTGGAAATCCCCCGGTTAGACAGAACCTGAGCCGTAAGAGAAGAGATTCCTAACTCTTTTAAGGGTGAATCATCGAAGCCCTTAGAGGGACGGACTTCCCAACGTTTGCCGATCCGGGGGGCCAAATCATTTTTTCCTTTTGTTTTTTTAAAATTTTCGATTTTCCGTTACCTGGGAAACGGGTAGTATCAGAAAATTGACTAAAACCAAAATAACGGAGTGGACCTTCTTCTGTCAATGAGATATTTACGCTCGCCTCCCCGTCGGGTCCGGGAAGCGATCCCGGGCTTCGTCTATCACTGTGCATTCATCAATTTATTGAAAAGTGAAGGGGGGCCAGGATATTTCCGATTGTCATTTTTGCTGAAAAATGTTATGAAGTAAAAAATTCCTATTTCGCCCCAGTTAAGCGACAAAAATTTCAAAATGCGGGAAGGGGCAAAAGAGGGGGCGCCGTGATGAAAAAATTTATCGCCGCGGTAGGGGTTATGATTTCCTTTTTATTCCTCATGGGAATGGGGGGATTGGGTGGCAATTCTCCCATTGATAAGATCCCTGAGCCAAAAAAGAATTTTTCTGTGGTAGTTATTGACCGCCAGGGAGTCAAGACTTCCCTCTCGCAATTCAGCCACGGTGGCATGGTTGTTATTACGGGAAAACGCGGGAGCGCCGATGTAGCCGTTCCTTTCGAAATCATTTCCCAGGTTCAATTCCAGGGGCAGGAAGGAAACAAAATCCTGTTGGAAATCTCCCTGCGTGAGCGGAAAAGGGTTGAAATAAGGGTGGACAAACTCTCGAAGTTTTACGGCAAAGCAGAGTTCGGAACCTTCCAGATCGAGGCCAAAGACCTGCAATCTATAAATTTCCACCCGTAGGGCTTATTTGGGTATTTCCCAAAGAAAAGTTTCTTTTTGGATAAAAAAGAGTAGGGGTTTATTTTCAATTTTTTTTGGGGAGGAGGGGAAACGGTCAATGCCCGGTAAAAAAGTATCGCGCAAGAAATTATTGAAAGAACCGGATGAATTTATTTCAACCACCGGAAAAATTATTCAATACGTTCGTGGCCACCGGCGACAGATTGCCTTATATGGAATCATTGCCGTTGCCGTAGTGGCCGCCGGTTTGGGAGGTTATTCTTACCTTCTTTGGCAGGAAGGGAAGGCCCAAGCCATCCAGCAGCAAGCTCTTCAGCAATACCAGGAAGCATTTTTAAAAGGTCCAAACGCCGAGGGTGAGAGAGAAAACTACAAAAAATCAATGGAAAAATTCCGCGAAGCCCTTGCGGTCTACAGCCGGGGCAACGTTTCCCAGGTATCCCAGGTTTACATTGGCCATTGCCATTTTGCCTTAAAAGAATACGATCAAGCCATAGCGGCATATTCCCGCTGTCTGGAAGGACCCTTCCGAGTCATGGCTCTTGATGGGCTGGCGCATTGTTATGAATCCAAGGGGGATTTTGCCAAGGCTCTGGAAAATTATCAAAAGAACATGGAAGAAGATCGCAGTCCCTTCCAGGGAGAAGGACTACTTGGCGCTGCCCGCTGTTACGAAGCGTTAAACCAAAAACAGAAAGCTTTGGAGGTATACCAGAAGGCCTTGACCAGGAACCCGAACTCCCGGATGGCGGAATTCATCCAACGAAAAGTCAGTGAACTCAAGGGGTAAAGGAATGACCGAAAAACGCGTCGTATTATCTGGAAATGAAGCCATTGCCCGCGGGGCGTACGAGAGCGGCGTGAAAGTAGCTGCCGCATATCCAGGCACCCCCAGCACCGAGATCTTGGAAACCTTGAACACCCATAAAGGAATGCATGTTGAATGGTCTCCGAATGAAAAAGTGGCCTTGGAAACAGGGATGGGGGCAGCATTTGGGGGAGTTCGGGCCTTAGTCGTTATGAAACATGTGGGTGTCAATGTGGCGGCAGATCCCCTATTCACTCTATCCTATACGGGGTTGCGCGGGGGGCTGGTTTTAGTCACGGCTGACGACCCGGAAATGCACAGCTCTCAGAATGAGCAGGACAACCGGAACTATGCCAAATTTGCCAAGGTTCCCATGCTGGAACCCAGCGATAGCCAGGAGGCCAAGGACTTTACGGAATTGGCCTTTTCATTGAGCGAGAAATTCGATACCCCCGTAATGTTGCGCACTACCACCCGGGTGTCGCATTCCAAGTCCATTGTCCTTACCAAAGAACCTTCGGAGCCAATGGCCCCGCCCAAGCTTAGCAAAGACCCGATGAAATTTGTTATGCTCCCGGCCAACGCCCGTAAGCGTCACCCCCTGGTTGAAAAACGCCTGGAAGATCTTTCCCTTTTTGCGGAAACCTTTACCGGAAACCGGATCGAATGGGGGGACAACAAAATCGGGATCATCACCAGCGGCATCTCTTACCAATACGCTAAAGAAGCCCTGCCGGAAGCTTCTTTTTTGAAGTTGGGCATGGTGTTTCCGCTACCCAAGGAACTCATTCGATCATTCGCCTCCCGGCTGGAAAAACTCTTCGTGGTAGAGGAACTGGACCCATTTATCGAAGAACAGGTACGGGCGATGGGGATTGAAGCCACCGGCAAGGCTGCCTTCCCGCTTTGCGGGGAGCTAACCCCTGCCTTAGTTGCCAAAGGGTTAAAGGGTTTTGCTCCACCCCCGGTGGAAGAGATTTCCAAAACTCTACCGGCCCGACCTCCCATCTTGTGTCCCGGATGTCCCCACCGGGGAATATTCTCTATCCTGAGCAAATTGAAGTTATTCGTCACCGGGGACATAGGGTGCTATACCTTGGGCTTTCTTCCGCCCCTCAGCGCCATCGATACCTGCGTCTGCATGGGCGCCTCCATCGGACATGCCATGGGTCTGGACAAAGCCCTGGGAGAAGAAGCCCTGGGGAAGGTAGTGGCAGTCATTGGAGATTCCACGTTTCTTCACTCGGGGATTACCGGGCTTTTGAACGTTGTTTACAACAAGGGGGCGGTGACGCTCATCATCCTGGATAACCGCACCACAGCCATGACCGGAAGGCAGGACCATCCAGGAACAGGATTTACCCTGCAGGGGGAAGAAACTTTTCAGGTGGACCTGGTCAAGCTGGCGAAAGCCCTGGGGGTGAAACACGTGAAAGTCGTCAACCCTTACCAATTGGCCGCTACTGAGCGCGTGATCAAACGAGAGATTCAGCGCCCGGAGCCTTCGGTAATTATTGCGCGGGCCCCTTGCGTCCTTTCCCGGAGGGAGAGAGCGGTCACGGGGAAAGCTTTTTTCGTCAGCTTCGAATCATGCACAGGATGCCGGGCGTGTTTACGATTGGGGTGTCCGGCCATCGAGTGGGTCAAAGAAGAAGGAATGAATGCCAAGGGAAAGAAAAGAAAAGGCAGGGCTTTTATCGACCGCTTCTTGTGTAATGGCTGCACGCTCTGCGAACAGATCTGCAAATGGGGAGCGATAAAGGAAAGCAATGGAGAATAAAGTTACCAACATCTTGATGGTCGGGGTAGGGGGGCAGGGCATTATCCTTGCTTCCGAGATTTTGGCGGATGTTTTTATGGATGCGGGTTTCGACGTGAAGAAGAGTGAAGTTCACGGTATGGCCCAGAGGGGGGGAAGCGTTTCCACCCATGTTCGCTTTGGTCCGAAGGTTTTTTCTCCCCTGATTAAAGAAGGGGAAGTGGATATTTATATGGCCTTCGAAGAGCTGGAAGCGCTCCGCTATATACATTTTTTGGGGCCGAAACCAACCATTCTTTTGAATGAGCAGCGCCTTAACCCTCCTTCGGTTTCTCTGGGGACGGATAATTACCCGTAGAAAGTCGCCGCCATCCTCTCGCAACGGGCCGCCAAGATCAAGAGCATTCCAGCCAGGGACCTGGCTTTAAAGGCAGGGGATGTGCGGGCCGTCAATGTGGTCTTATTGGGTGTTTTGTATAATTTCCTTTCCATCACCGAAAAAATTTGGACAGAAAACCTCCTGCGCCGTTTTCCCCCCCAAGCCCAAAAAATTAACCTTGAGGCCTTTCAATTGGGCAGGAGTGCCTGAATTGAGGCCCAAGGATAAAAAGCTGATAAAGCTGTTTGGGGTTCAATTATTTTTTTTGCTAATTTTTTTCTTTTCCCCCTCTGCGGGTTTGTCCGCGGAAGAGGAAAAGATATCGGTCGACGCCAAATTACAGATGGATCTGGCTGACCATTTTTTTCAAGAAGGGGATTATTATCGAGCGATCACCGAATATAAACGTTTTCTTTTTTTCTTTCCCCACAATATCCGAACTGAGGAAGCGCAGTGGAAAATTGGTCGATCTTATTTCAATGGGATGAAATGGGATGAAGCAATTGCTGCTAACGATAATCTGATCAAAAAATTTCCTTCTACCCGATACAAAGCAGAAGCCATGCTCCTTACGGGTCTTTGTTTTAAGGAGAAGAAAGAATATTCCCAGGCCCGTTTCTTCTTCGGGAAGGCCAAAGAAGAAGCTGCCGACGCACCAACTGCCGATGAGGCCCAGTGGCAGATTGCTGCCACCTACCTGAAAGAGGAAAAATGGCAAGAAGCTTCCTACGAATACAGAAAGATTAATAAAAGTAGTAAATTATATCTCAAAAGTGAATATTTTGCTCAAGGATTGGACCGGATCCATGAAATTCCCCAAAAGTCTCCGACGGCGGCGGGAGTCCTGGCCGCCATTGTCCCGGGATCAGGACACCTGTACTGCGAACGATACCGGGATGCATCCATCGCCTTCCTTCTCAACGGGGCTTTTATTTGGGGGATGGTGGAAGCTTTCGAACGGAAAAATTACGTCGTCGGTGGAATCTTGACCTTTTTTGAGTTGGGGTGGTATAGTGGAAATATCTACAGCGCAGTAGCCAGTGCCCACAAATACAACAGAAGAAAGAAACAAGAATACCTTGACTACCTGGAAAAGGGAGGACCGCTTTCCGTGGGAGTTTCTATCCAAGGGAAAAGTCCCGTGCTTTCATTGAACTATGTTTTTTAAGGTAACCCTCATTATCCTGTTCTTCAGCCTCCTACTTGTGAGTTTCAGTAAAAGGGAGGGGTTAGCCGGAGAAGACCGGTGGGCAGAACCCTGGAAGGATGAATCTTCCCCTGCGACTGGAAAGGTACGGAATACAGAAAAAGCATCTTCCCCTGGTGAAATGGTAGTACAAGGACTCATTGGGTTTTTTCAAACCTACATCAGCCCGGTAGACGGAGATCGATGCCCAAGTTATCCTACGTGTTCCCACTACGCTCTCCAAGCTGTTCGTAAACATGGAGCTCTTGTGGGAATGGTAATGGGCTTCGGTCGCCTGATTCATGAATCTGACGAGATCCAGCGTGCTCCCAAGATATGGATCAATAATTCTTACCGGTACTATGATCCTGTTGAGAATAACGATTTCTGGTGGTATAAAAAATTGGGCAATAGGTGATAGGCAAAAGGCAATGGGCAATTACCAATGACGAATGACCAATGACTAACGCCTGGAGGACTTTTCAATGATCTGGGATGAAGAATTAGAGACCTTACCGCGAGAAGCATTGGAGGCTTTGCAACTCAAACGCCTTATGGCCACAGCGGAAAGGGTCTATGCCACAGTTCCTTTCTACAAGAAAAAATTTGACGAAGCCAGCATCCGGCCTGGAGATATTAAATCCTTAAAAGACCTACAACACCTTCCCTTCACCACGAAATTAGACCTGCGGGACAATTACCCCTTTGGCCTTTTTGCCGTGCCGATGGAACAGGTGGTGCGCATCCATGCTTCTTCCGGGACGACGGGGAAACAAACTGTGGTTGGTTACACGCGCCGGGATATTAACACCTGGGCCGAGCTGATGGCCCGCTCCCTTGCGGCCGCCGGCGCGCAAAAAAACGACTTTATCCACAACGCCTATGGGTATGGGCTTTTTACGGGGGGATTAGGAGTCCACTACGGCGCGGAAAAACTGGGCGCTTCGGTTATTCCCATCTCCGGAGGCAACAGCAAGCGCCAGATTATTATCATGCAGGATTTTGGGTCCACGGTGTTAACCTGCACACCCTCGTATGCCCTATTTTTAGCTGAAACCGCCGAAGAAATGGGGGTGGATATTAAAAAACTGAAATTGAAGGTGGGTATTTTCGGAGCCGAACCCTGGTCCGAGAAAATGCGCGATGAGATTGAACGCCAGCTCAATATTGATGCCATAGATATTTATGGGTTAAGTGAAGTCATCGGCCCCGGCGTGAGCATTGAGTGTATTGAAGCCAAGCGGGGCCTGCACATATTCGAAGACCATTTCATCCCGGAGATTATCAACCCCCGGACCGGAGAAGTTCTCCCTTATGGGGAGAAGGGGGAACTGGTTTTCACCACTATTACCAAGGAAGCCTTCCCTTTAATCCGTTACCGCACCCGGGACATCTCGGTTCTTTATCCTCAGCCCTGCAAATGCGGGCGGACGCATGTGCGCATGGAGCGAGTCAGCGGGCGCAGCGACGATATGCTCATCATTCGGGGGGTGAATGTTTTTCCTTCTCAGATCGAGAGCGTGCTGATGAACGTCGAAGGGGTGGAGCCGCATTACCTACTGATCGTAGATCGCCAAGGAAATCTGGACACCCTCGAAGTACAAGTGGAAGTCAACGAGAAGGGTTTTTCCGATGAGGTCAAAGACCTTCAGGTGTTGGGACGAAGGATCGAGAAGGATATCAAAGACTTGCTCGGAATCACAGCTGCGGTAAAACTGGTAGAGCCGAAGACCATCCAACGCAGCGAAGGCAAAGCCCAAAGGGTGATTGATAAACGAAAAATTTAATCTTATTGGACGCGGATGAACGCAGATTGTCAGGATTGAAAGACAGGAGACAGAATTCTTTTTATTCTTTTTCTGCGTGAATCTGCGAAAATCTGCGTCCTAATTTAAACCTCTTACCTTGGAGGCAAAGATGAAAGTTGAACAGATCTCGGTTTTTCTGGAGAATAAGCCTGGCGCCCTAGCCGAGGTAACCCGTATCCTGGGAGAGACAGGAGTGAATATCCGGGCTCTTTCTTTGGCCGATACCAAAGACTTTGGCATCTTGCGGTTGATTGTCAACGACAATGAAAAAGCCAAGGAAGTATTGGGGCAGAAGGGTTTTACAGCCAGAAAGACGGAAGTGGTTGCCGTTGAAGTTCCCGACCGGCCGGGCGGGTTGGCGGAGATTATGAAAGTTTTAGCCGAAGCCAAAATCAACGTGGAATACCTGTATGCTTTCGTCCATCAGAGCGGAGAGAATGCCATTATTATTTTCCGTTTCGATGAAACCGACCGGGCCATTGCAGTTCTCTCCGAAAAAAAAGTTCGGCTTTTAGAGGGAAGGAAAGTTTATTCTCTTTAGCGGGAATTGCAAAGAGAATGGAATATATTGAAAAATGGTTCCCCCCTTTGAGGGGGAAAATAAAACAGGAGGGGTAAGGGTATGTTTAAAAAAATTTTTACTGTCATTCTCGCCGTCAATATTTTAATCCTATTTTCCTTTTCCGGGGTTTTAGGAAAAGAGAAGGCTCCTTATACCGTAGGTGCTGTATTGAGTGTGACCGGGGGAGCGTCTTTCCTGGGCGAGCCGGAGCGGAATACCGTGAAAATGGTCGAAGAGTGGGTCAATGCCGCGGGGGGAATTCAAGGGCATCCCCTGAAGATGATCGTCGAAGACACCAAGAGTGATGTGGCCCAGGCGGTCCTCGCCGTTCGCAAGCTTCTGGAAAAAGATAAAGTGGTGGCCATCTTAGGTCCATCCACTACGGGAGAAAGCATGGCAGTCGTTCCCATCATGGAGAAGGCTCAAACTCCTTTGATTTCTTGCGCAGCAGGCCTCTCCATCGTTACCCCGAAAGCGGAATTGGACCGCATTGTCTCCGCGAAGACCTTCGAGATGCCCAAGAAACAGAATAAATGGATCTTTAAGACCCCTCAAACCGACACCTCCGCGGTGGAGGCCATCTATGACCACATGAAGAAAAAAGGAATCTCCAAAATAGCGATCATCACGGTGACGGACGGCTTTGGAAGTTTCGGCCGCCAGGAGCTGAAGAGAGTGGCCCCCTCTTATGGGATTTCAATTGTAGCGGATGAACTCTATGGCCCGAAAGATTCCGATATGACCGCCCAATTGACCAAGATCAAAGGAACGGATGCCCAAGCTGTGGTCAACTGGTCGGTCGGGCCTCCTCAGGTCATTGTCACCAAGAACTGGAATCAACTATCCATGAAGATCCCTCTCTATCAGAGCCATGGTTTCGGGTCAAAGAGGAACATCGAACTGGCCGGAGGCGCGGCGGAAGGCGTTCTTTGCCCGTTGGGTCGGCTGGTCGTTGCCGAAAAAATTCGGGCCGACCACCCCCAGAAATCCATCATCGTGAAGTATAAAACGGAGTATGAAAAACGCTTTAAGACGGATGTGAGTACCTTCGGCGGCCATGCCTACGATGCGATTATGATGGTTAGCGATGCCTTGAAGGCCGTGGGCCCCAATAAAGGGAAAATTCGAGATTATTTAGAAACCAAGATTAAAAATTGGCCTGGAACCGGAGGCATTTTTAACATGTCCCCGGAAGATCACACCGGCCTCAAAAAAGATGCCTTCGAAATGATCGTGGTCAAAGACGGCGATTGGGCATTCGCCGACTGATTGGAAATATTGGGGACGCAGAAGAACGCTGATTTGAGGGAAACTTCAATGACGGATAAAAAAGAAATGGGGGTCATTGCAAATTTCTACGGCCATTTCTGTACTGGAGAGATCGGCGGAGACCTGCGTCATTTTTTTTTCGGGTATTATTTTTTTTAAAAAGCGCTGCGGCCTTCGACGTCAATTCTTTGTTGAAGGCCTAAAGCGCTTTTTTTCTATCCGGCAAGCGCGGTTCCTAAAATGAGCTTAACGAGTCAGTTAATCCAATTTCTTTTCACCGGCTTAACCTTGGGGAGCATCTATGCCTTGGTGGCTCTGGGGTTTACCATGATCTATAATGCCACCGGAATCATCAACCTCGCCCAGGGCGAGTTTGTCATGCTCGGGGGCCTGATTATGGTCTTCTGCACGGCCGTATTAAAAATTCCTCTGCTAATTGGATTTGTTTTAACCGTAGCCGTGGTCATGTTGTTGGGTGCCCTTTTTGAACGTTTAGCAATTCATCCTTTAAAAAATGCGTCCATGATCACCTTGATCATGATCACCTTAGCAGCTTCTATTCTCTTTCGGGGCGTGGCGATGTTCCTCTGGGGTAAGGACCCCTATGGCCTACCCGCTTTCAGCGGCGGCCAGTCAATCCAATTATGGGGAGCGACTCTCCAGCCGCAGATTTTCTGGATCTTCGGGATCACCTTCCTCGCAGTTTTTGGGATCGGCCTTTTCTTCAATCGTACGCTGACGGGGAAAGCCATGACCGCCTGCTCCTTCAATCCTCTGGCAGCAAGGCTCGTTGGAATCAACGTGCGGAAATTGGTCCTTCTTTCTTTCGGTTTGAGTGCGGCCGTCGGGGCCGTAGCCGGAGCCATTATTACACCCATAACCCTTATGGAATATGATCGGGGTCCCCTCTTAGCCTTAAAGGGGTTTGCTGCGGCAGTTCTCGGAGGATTGGGGAGTGGGGTGGGCGCTATCGCCGCTGGATTCATCATTGGCATTTTGGAATCCTTAGGGGCTGGCTTGATCTCTTCCGGATATAAGGATGCGATTGCTCTTCTGGTCCTCCTGGTGATTCTCTGGGTGAAACCCAGTGGCCTCCTGGGAAGTGCCGAGGAAAGCCAGCTGAAGAAATTTTAAAGGGCTGCAATGGGCAAAAAAGATTTTTACCCCCTTCTATTCGTTTTCCTTATCATCGCTATTTTCCCGTGGCTCGTCGGCGGCAACGAGTATTATATCAGCATCCTTATATTTTTAGGCATCAACGGGATCATCACCATGGGCCTGAGCTTGCTCATGGGGTATACCGGGCAGATTTCCCTGGGACATGCGGGTTTTTTCGGCCTGGGGGCCTATTCCTCGGGGATCTTGACCACCCAATATTCTATCCACCCCCTCGCTGCCTTTTTGGCCGGCATTTTTCTCTCGGCCATCATTGCTTTTTTGGTGGGGAAACCCACCCTTAGGCTCAAAGGTCACTACATGGCCGTAGCCACCTTGGGTTTTGGCGAAATTTTGTTCATTGTCTTCAATGAACTCTCTCCTTTAACGGGTGGACCTTCCGGGCTTTCGGGAATTCCTATTCTAACTTTTATGGGATATTCCCTGGAAGGGGCAAGATATCTATACCTCGTATGGGGGTTCGTCATTCTCCTGCTTCTTTTTTCGCTCAACGTGATCAACTCGCGCGTGGGACGAGCCCTGCGAGCCGTTCACGGGAGTGAGATAGCGGCCAACGCCATGGGGGTGGATGCTTCCCGGTACAAAGTACAGGTTTTCGTATTGAGTGCGGTCTATGCTTCAATTGCGGGTAGCCTTTATGCCCATTTTGTCACCTTCATCAGCCCGAGTTCCTTCAGCCTGATGTTTTCCATTTTGCTCTTGATGATGGTCGTCGTGGGAGGGGCGGAGACGATTTGGGGTGCCCTTCTGGGAGCGATGGTTCTCACCTTACTCCCAGAGTACCTCCGGGGATTAGAAGATTTCGAAGTCTTGGCTTATGGGGGCATTCTGATGGTAGTCCTTCTCTTCATGCCCCAGGGAATTTTACTCGGGGTACGTAAACTCTTTGAGAAAAAAAGGAATTAAGACCGAAGATCCATGAACGAGAGGATTCTCCAGGTAGAGGGGTTACAAAAATCTTTCGGCGGCCTGCGGGCCATCGATCTTTTGGACTTCACCGTGGTCAAGGATGGGGTGAAATCGGTCATCGGGCCCAACGGGGCGGGGAAAACGACTCTTTTTAATTTGATCACGGGAATCATTCCCCCTACAGGAGGAGTTTTGCAGTTTGCCGGCCGATCCCTCAATGGCCTGAAACCTCACACCATCGCCCGTTTAGGAATTTCCCGGACTTTTCAGAATTTAGAACTTTTCGGAAACATGACCGTTCTGGAGAATGTCATGGTGGGAAGGCATATTCAAACCGTTTCCGGCCTCTTCAGCGCGGGCCTTCGTCTGCCCGGAATGCGGAAAGAGGAAAGAGAGATAAAAGAGAAAGCCTGGGAAGAACTCCAATTTATGGGGCTGGAAGAAAAGGGTGTGATGAAGGCTTCGGCCCTTCCTCTGGGAGAGCAGAAGCTTTTGGAAATTGCCCGCGCTCTGGCCACCCAGCCCAAGCTTCTTTTGCTCGACGAGCCCGCCGCCGGGTTGAATATGCGGGAGACGGGCAAACTGTCGGAAACGATCCTGCGCATCCGCGAAAGAGGGATTACCATTATGCTCGTGGAACATGACATGAGCCTGGTCATGGAAATCTCCGATGAGGTGTTGGTCCTTAATTACGGGAAGAAGATCGCCGAAGGAGCTCCGCGGGACATCCAACGGAACCCGGAAGTCATTGCCGCTTATCTTGGGGAGGAAACCGGAAATGCTTAGGGTGGAAAGCATCAGTGCTTTCTATGGAGCGATCCAGGCTTTGCGCAATGTTTCCGTCCACGTCAGCGCAGGAGAAATCGTTACGCTACTGGGGGCCAATGGTGCGGGGAAAAGCACCCTCTTGAAAATTATTTCAGGGATCCATATCCCGGCCAAGGGACGCCTATGGTTTGGCGGGCAGAATATTACCGGGCTGCCAGCCGAACGCATTCTCCACCTGGGTGTAGGCCAGGTTCCGGAAGGCCGGCAGATTTTTGCCCCCCTCAGTGTGCTCGACAATCTTATCCTCGGCGCCTACGTTCGCTTTCGACGGGAAGAAAAAAAAGAGGTACTGAAAGATTTGGATTCCATTTTTGAACTCTTTCCCGTACTGAAAGAAAGAACCAAACAACGGGCTGGCACTCTTTCCGGCGGAGAGCAGCAGATGGTGGCTATCGGTCG
Organism: Deltaproteobacteria bacterium; assembly: GCA_030654105.1. Taxonomy (NCBI): domain Bacteria; kingdom Pseudomonadati; phylum Myxococcota; class Myxococcia; species Deltaproteobacteria bacterium. Next base: position 1,904 of record JAURYC010000340.1, on the reverse strand, counting down.
GACTCTCATGGCCCGGCCGAAACTTCTGCTCTTAGACGAACCATCCATGGGCCTGGCGCCCAAAGTCGTTAATGATATTTTTCAAACCATTCAAACTTTACGAAGCCGGGCCACGACGATCCTCTTAGTGGAACAAAACGCCAAAGCAGCTTTGAAGGTTGCGGACCGAGGCTACATTATCGAGACTGGCCGGATCATCCTGGAAGGGGAGACGCAGGATTTATTGAATAATAAAGAGGTCCAGCGGGCTTATTTGGGGAAAGAATACCGGGAGATATGGGAGTAAGGGAGGGAAGCAATGATCTGGGACCGTCGTTATGAATGTATGGAACGGGAGGAGATTGCGCAACTCCAACTGGAACGCCTACAGTCTACCTTGAACCGGGTCTATCGCAACGTCTCCTTCTATAAAAAGAGGTTCGACCTGTTGAAGATACTTCCGGATGAAATTCAGTCCGTCAAGGACCTGGGCGGATTTCCTCTTACCGCTAAGGAGGATCTGCGCCAGGGTTATCCTTATGGCCTGTTCGCCCTTCCCCTGCGGGAGGTTGTGCGCATTCACTCCTCCTCGGGAGTCACGGGAAAACCCACGGTCACCGGCTACACCCGCAATGACCTACACCATTGGAGCCAACTGACCGCGAGGGTTCTCACGGCCGGAGGGGTAACCAAAGATGATGTGGTCCAGATTACCTTCAAGTACGGTCTTTTCACCGGGGCCTTCGGGCTCCACCATGGAGCGGAGCTCATCGGAGCTTCCGTGATTCCCATGTCCACCGGTAACACCAGTAAGCAGGTCCTGATCATGCAAGATTACAAGACCACAGCGCTGGTCAGCACGCCTTCTTATGCCCTACTTCTGGCCCGATACATGGGGAAGGAGGGAATCGACCCTAAAAATCTATCCCTCAAGCTCGGCCTTTTTGGGGGGGAGCCTTGCCCCGAATCCATGCGCAAGGAGATCGAGGACCGCCTGTTCATCAGCGTTACCGATAATTATGGCGTGAGCGAGGTAATGGGCCCAGGGGTGGCGGCCGAGTGCGAATTCAAGAACGGGCTGCACCTCTACGAGGACCATTTTATTCCAGAGATCATCGACCCCCAGACGCTCCAGATCCTTCCTCCGGGCGCCGAGGGGGAATTGGTTTTGACCACCTTGAGCAAAGAGGCTTTCCCTTTGGTTCGCTTCCGGACGCGGGATATCACTTCTTTGGACTTCTCCCCCTGTCCCTGCGGCCGTACCCTGGTGCGCATGAAAAAAGTGTTGGGGCGAAGCGATGACATCATCATCATCAAAGGAGTGAACGTTTTCCCCTCGCAGGTAGAATCCATCCTCGTGGAAGTGGATGGAGTGGAGCCGAGCTACCAGATCATTGTGGACCGGGTAGAGGGAGTAGATACCCTGGAAGTAAAGGTAGAAGTCAATGAAAGGGTTTTCTCGGACGAAATCAAAATCCTGCAGAATATTTCCTCAAAGATCGAGCGGAAAATCCGGGAAATCATCGGGGTAACCGCGAAGGTCAAACTGGTAGCTCCGGAGAGTTTACACCCAAAAGAAGGAAAAGCCCTGAAAGTAATCGACCGGCGCAAATAAAAAATTAAAAATCTTGACGGTTTATAGTGGATTCAATACGATGAAAATTTTTTAAGGGAGGGTAAAAAATGAATCGCGGGAAACTAATTTTTATGTGGGTATTTATGTTAGGGGCCGGGGCGGGATTATTATTTTCCCTTCCTGGGGCAATGGCCCAAACGAAACCCATTGAGCTCTCTTATTCGATCTTTTTCCCGGCACCCCATAAAAATACAGTCCTGGCCGGCGAATGGGCAAAAGAAATCGAAAAAAGGACCCAGGGAAGAGTGAAGATTACTTTGTTCCCCGGGGGCACGCTGACTCCTGCCGA
>JAURYC010000339.1 GCA_030654105.1 Deltaproteobacteria bacterium | reverse complement strand
AGAAACGCTTGCGACCGGATTAAAAAAGACCGGGTCTTAACCGTAATCCGCCTGACCTATGAATTCTTAAAACAATTGGGGATCGAGAATCCCCGGATCGGGATTGCCGGTCTGAACCCCCACTCCGGAGAAGGCGGCCTTTTTGGGGATGAAGAAATTAAAGAGATTACCCCAGCCATTGAAGAAGCAAAGAAAAAAGGATGGGCGGTCGATGGCCCGGTGCCTCCGGATACAATTTTCACCAAGATGAGGGGCAAGCAGTATGATGCCGTCGTGGCCATGTACCACGATCAGGGGCATATTGCCGTGAAGCTCGTAGGCTTCTCCATGAAGCCCGGGGGTAAGGAATGGGATAAAATGAGCGGGGTGAATGTAACAGTGGGTTTGCCCATCATCCGCACTTCCGTAGACCACGGAGTAGCTTTCGGGAAAGCCGGCGAAGGGCGGGCCAATCCTCAGTCGATGGTTGATGCTATCAAATTGGCCATCCAGCTGGCGAAACAAAAGGCCTTAAATAATTCTTGTCATATTTTTCGGAAAATGCTTAAATAGTGGCCGTACAGCAGAGCGGCAAAACTTTTGCGCCACTCAAATTGTATTGTTTTCTCTTTCTTCTCTTGAAAAATACTGTTTTCTGAGGGACATATCTTTTTCCAATCTGCGTTTCACTATTGGGGGGTTCTCCAATAGATTAAAAAATGGAGGTGAAAGGGTATGGAAGACAAAAAGCTTTTACAAGGCCAAGATGAAGGGCTCAGCCGCCGGGATTTTATTAAGACCGGCCTGGCTGGGGCCGCGGCGGTGGGCCTTGCCGGGATGCCCTTGGATGCCCTGGCCCAGAAAGCCAAAGCAGCTGCACCGGCTACCCTCGAGTTCAAGCCCGAAAAAGGAGCTGTCCTCCGGGTACTGCGTTGGTCCGTCTTTGTCAAGAGCGACCAGGAACTCTGGGATAAGAACACCAAAAAGTGGGAGGAAATGACCGGCAACAAAGTCATTACCGAATACATCTCCTGGGAGGATGTTCGAACCAAGGCGGCCATGTCCGCTTCAGTGGGTGCTGGGCACGATATCGTCCTGGGTTGGCATGACGATCCCCATCTCTATCCGGATAAATTGGTAGATGTGACCGACATGGCCACTTACCTTGACAAGAAGTATGGGGGGTGGGAGCCGGTGTGTTTCCAGTATGGGGTCAACCAGAAGACGAAACGCTGGATTGCCCTGCCCGTAGGGGCACCAACGCTTTGTGCTAATTATCGAGTCAGCTGGATGAAAGAAGCGGGGTTTGATAAATTCCCGGATAAGATCCCTGAATTCCTCAAACTCTGTAAAGCCTTGAAAGCCAAAGGCCATCCCACTGGATTCGCCCTTGGACATGCCGTGGGCGATGGGAACAACAACTGGCATTGGTGGCTTTGGTCATTCGGTGGAAAAGTCGTGGAAAATGACGGCGTGAC
>JAURYC010000338.1 GCA_030654105.1 Deltaproteobacteria bacterium | reverse complement strand
GTTCTTCGATCTGGTCAAGGATGGCCAGAACGTCCGGAGAAAGGATTCCTTTCAACGTTAAAACTTTCTCGCTCTGTTCCTTGACGCTGCGAATAAGGGCCTCTGCCTCCAGGGATATATCTTCTAAGGGAGGTTCGACTACCCGCTGAATATGGACGACGAACAGAGGTTTCTCTTGGAGGTATTCTTTAATGATCCCTTTGGCTAACCCCTGTACTAAGATCTTCACCCTCCCGTCAGGCAATTTGAGCATCTTCATGACCATGGCGGCTGTGCCCACCGAGTAGATGCCTTCGGGGATTGGATTGTCATCCGTAGCCACCTTTTGAGTGGCTAGAAAAATCATCCGATCTTTCGCCAAGGCTTCATCAACAGCCTTAATTGAGGTCTCTCGACCCACAAAAAGCGGCAGGATCATATAAGGAAAAATTACCGTATCGCGGACCGGTAATAAGGGTAAGGTTTCTGGAATTTTAATTTGTTCTTCTTCGGGAAGATTTCCCATTGTTTTCCCTCCAAAGCAATGCAAAATAATTAATGGCGCTTCAGGGTTAGTTTCTTTCCCAGGACGCAATTTTTAATCTGATAAATAATTATAATACTTCCCCCCCATATAGTCAACCAATAAGGGGGGTAAAAAACCGCTCGATTGCTTCCCGGTCATGTACTACAGGGCATGGAGGGAGACTTTTCATAAAGGCTTTCCCGTAGCTCCTGGATAAAAGACGAGGATCGAGAACGGCCAATAAACCATGATCTTGGCGTGTCCGGATCAGGCGCCCTAACCCTTGCTTAAGAAGAATAATCGCCGAGGGAACTTGATAATCCCAGAAAGGGCTTCCGCCGGAAGAAGCGATTCTTTCCAGCCGGGCCTCCATGAGGGGTTCGTTTGGCCAGGAAAAAGGAAGCCGGTCCACGATCACACAGCTCAAAGCTTCCCCCTGGATGTCCACCCCCTCCCAGAAACTGGCCGTGGCAAAGAGAACCGAGTTCACGTCTTCTTTGAAGGCTTGGATCAAAGCCGATTTGGGGCGCTCACCCTGTAAAAAACAGGTAAAAGGAAGTTGCCCCTTTAACAACCTGTACGCTTCTTCCATATTTTTGATGCTCGTGAATAAGAGAAACGCCCTTCCCTGCGTTTTTTCAAGGATCTCCCGGATTTCCTCGGCCGCCTGTTGCAGGAATGAGGGATGGTTGGGATCAGGCAAATTGGGGGGTAAATAAAGCAGTGCCTGTTGCTGCATATCAAAAGAAGAATCCAACATCAATTCTTCCGTCACATCTTCCCAGATGTCAACCAAGCCAACACGCTTTTTGAAAAATCGGAAGGTTCCCTGCGCTGAAACCGTTGCCGAAGTGAAGATAATCGTTTTCACCTGATTGTAAAGCTGACCCTGAAGTTCTGGGGATACGTCAATGGGGGAAGCATGGAGGAATACGCCTCTTCCTCTCACCTCGCACCAATAAACCAGACGAGTCTCGGAAAGATCCAAAATGGCCTGCAATTCCCGTTTTAACTCCTCAGCCCTCCGGCTTAAGGCTCGCAATCCTTCCGCAGGTTCTTTCATTCCTCCGATGTGGGCGGTGATGGAAGTTAATCCCTCCATTAATTTTAGACCTGGATCCTTACTTTTTTTAAAATGATTTTCCTTTAAGCGGTAGCGGGACTCACCGCCGCGGAAAAGGGCAAAAAAATGTTCCTGGCTTTCGGAGATAAGGCTGGAAATTCTATTCAAAGCCTCATTTTTCAGTTTGGAGGCAGTTACTTCCCGGCGGACATCTCTGGCCAACTCTTCGCAGCGGAAATTGCTTACGGCTGATCCAAAATATTGGGTGGCTACCTCTTCCAGTTGGTGAGCCTCATCGAAAATTACTGCTTCGTAACGTGGCAAAACCTCTCCATACCCTTTCAAGCGGACGGCCAGGTCGGCAAAAAATAAGTGATGGTTGACGATTACCACGTCAGACCCCGCTGCTTCCTGCCTCATACGGGTGATATAGCAGCGGTCAAAGAATTCGCAGCCCTGTCCAAGGCAGGTTTCGCTCAACGCGCAAACTTCCTTCCATAATTCCAGGTCTTCCGGAAGTTCGGCCAATTCGGCCCGGTCGCCGGTTTTGGTTCGGCTGGCCCAGTTTTTCAAGGAATGATAGTAAGCGATCTCCTCAAAGGCCTTCAACATAGGCTGGCGGGAAAAAAGGCGGAACCTTCGCCGGCACAGGTAATTCCCTCTTCCTTTCATGAAGGAAGCTTTAAATAAAAAACCTAATTTCCCCCGAATAAATGGAATGTCGCGAAAGTACAGTTGCTCCTGGAGGGTTTTGGTCCCGGTAGAGATGATAACTCTCTTGCCGCTCAAAACAGCCGGAATGAGATAGGCAAGGGTTTTCCCTGTTCCTGTTCCGGCTTCAACGATTAAGGATCGTTCCTGGGCAAAGGCCCGGGTTACAGCCTGCGCCATCTGCCTCTGTTCCGGGCGATATTCGTAGGAGCTCATTTTTTGAGCTAAAACTCCAGAAGGACTAAATATGCTATCAATCAAGAGTTTGACTTTCTTTTGAAGACATTTATCGTGAAGGAGTACATGACGTAGCATTCCACAGCAAAAGGCGGAAACCCTAAATACCCTAAAACCGGCATTTCAAAAATTTTCACATGGTCCAATATAGGAACGGTGTAATGCCACTTGGCCCCGGCCCAATAGTTCCAAAATTCCCAGAGTAGACCGCAAACGAAACCGGAAAGAAGTAGGCTATAAAGGGTCCGTGGATCCCCCCTCTCCAGGTCCCCGAACAATGACTTCCTTCCCATCCAATAATTGAGTGGATCCAATAAAAAAATAAAACCCAGCCAAACAGGAGCAGCCAAATATTTAGCAAGCTCTTTAGAAGAAATTAAGGGGAAAATTAAACAAAATGTACCAAAGACCAAAGAAAAATAAAGATATTTTCTTTTTATTTTTAACGGCTTAATTCTACCTTGGTAAAGTTGACCCCAGCTTTCCAGGGCTTCGGCTGTGATAAGTATAGCGGGCCAGATTGTGGCAAAAGCCCAGGCGTATCCTATCCAGCGTAAAAGGAGATCTTCCGGTAGGCCGACGTAATGCCAGTTTTGAATGTAAAGGTTGTAGAACTCGAAGATCAACCAAAATCCCACCGACAAAAGCAGTATGAGGGCAAATTCTCCAGGGCGAGTGAGTATCCGAGACGTTCCTTTGTTTTTATAAACCAAACTATCGATAAAAAGGATATAACCGCTCCAGACCAATGGGGTGAAATAGGTATTTACAAATGGCACTCCCGCAAATAGTAATATTTCCGAGGCTCCAATGATACCCAGTCCAACCCAACCATGAAATTTTAGCGAAATTGAATTTTTCCTATTTCCTGGCATTCTCATCTTTTCCCAAAAACCTGTAAAGGGTTCGTTTCAAAAGGCCAAGGGGTCAAGTGGAAAATAAAGAGTTTGAGGGTGCCAGTGTTCAAGGATTGGGGCGCAAGGCGTTAGGCCTAAAAACTTAACACTCAACACCTAATACTTTTTCCGTTTGAATCCTTGGCCCTTTGAACCCTATTTTTTCCACGGGCGGGCATAACAATACAAACATCCGTGTTTACACTGAAGAGAATACCAGCCAATGTCTATGCTATGGGTGCACCCACAGAGTTCCCGTTGCCCCTTGGCTTTTTCTTTTGAACAGGCCAGTCCATCGGGGTGAATTTTGCTTAGAAATTCACCATCGATACAGCGTGAAACTGGAAACCCTTCCATGGAGCAAAAATGGATGTCCATTCCATGCCTTTGGGCAAAATCGGCCAATTGTCCAGCTTGGCTAATCTTTTCATCATGAATTTGAGGAATAAGACGCCAGCCTTTTTGGCCCAATCGGATCACTACTTTTTTATAAGGTGAAACCCAACTCACCCGGCAAATCTTAATTCCGAAGGGAGCAATGGCATCGGCTAATGCTGGGAACAGATCAAAGTTGCTGTATGCTTTTCCATCCCCTTCCACTTTTAAGATGGGGTCAAACCTCCAGGAAATACGTAGGGGACCTCCCACAAGGTCAACCAGGGGTCCGATCATCTTGACAACTTCTTTCCAATGGGGAATCATGGGTTCAAATTCCCCTCCACCCATACCCGTGATGGTAAGGTGGACGTAAATCAGCCGATATTCCCTAAGAACTTTCCTTAATTCCCCTTCCATGATCATATTTTGGGGATTTTTGGTCCACACGACTACGGAGTGCACATCTTGGGGCGGATACTCCCTGAGTCGCTCTATCATCACCCCGGGGAAACACCCCACCAGGTCAGTCCTGCGACTGGCCGATATGACAAGGAGATCTTTCCTACCCATGTCTTTTGCCAACTTGGTCCATCATACGGTTTCCCAGAGTGTTCGTCAATGCATTTGCTCTGCTTGCCCCCTCCACTTTTCAATAGGTTGATGAATTTATTTTGATTAACGGAGCCCGGACGGGAGCAACAAGGGTCAGAGCATACAGCGCGACTTAATTCCTAATTTGGTCAGTCGATGGTTATTAGAAATTTTGGGTAATTCTGGAAAGTAAGCGGGGACTTAGGCTCGGTTCTTACCGAATAATCAGTTTTCGGGTGGTTCCGCGATACTATATTTGTCCATCTTGTATTTTAGAATTCTTCTGCTCATACCCAAAAGGTCTGCAGCTCGGGTCTGCACAAAATTGCTCTTTTTTAGGGCCTCTATGATAATGTCCCTCTCGAATTCTTTTTCAGCATCTTCGAAAGAAATTCTCCCGTCTAACACTCCCAGCTTGATTAATTCCACCCGGGATTCGGTCTTCAAAGAAGATGGAACGTCATCGGGGGTTATTGTATCCGAAGTGGTAAGCACTACGATCCGCTCGATGATATTTTCTAATTCGCGAACGTTCCCCGGCCAATCATAAGCTATCAGGATATCCATGGCTTCGGGTGAAATTTTCTTTTTCCCGACCCCAGCGTGTTTATCCAGAAAGTGCTTCGCTAGCAGAAGAATATCTTCTTTTCTCTTGCGCAAGGGTGGAATCGTTACAGGGACGACGTTAATGCGGTAGAAAAGATCCGAACGGAAAGCTCCCCGGGCCATCAGCTCTTCCAGATTCTTATTGGTGGCCGAGATCAGGCGCACATCCACGCTAATGGTCTTCCCCCCTCCCACCCGGACAAAGTCCCTTTCCTGTAAAGCGCGAAGGATTTTGGCCTGAGTGGGCAAGATCAGTTCAGAAATTTCATCCAGAAAAAGGGTTCCTTGATCGGCCAGTTCAAAATGTCCAATTCGTCGAGTCTGGGCATCCGTGAAAGCACCCTTTTCGTGCCCGAAAAGTTCGCTTTCAATCAGCGTCTCGGGAATGGCCGCACAATTTACCGCCACAAAAGGTTTATTCTTGCGGTGGCTGTTATAGTGGATGGCTCGGGCGACTAACTCTTTCCCCGTCCCGCTTTCGCCGTGAATCAAAACCGTGGAATTTTTTTCGGCGATTTGTCGGATTGTGGCATAAATATCCCGCATTTCTTTGGACTTGCCGATGATATTATCAAAATGGTAGCGCTCTTCTACTTCTCCCTGCAGCCTCCGGTTTTCCCTCCTGAGGTCACGACTCTCTAAGGCCTTTTGAGCAATTAATTTCAATTCCTCCACATCAAAAGGCTTGGTGATATAGTCGTAAGCTCCCAGTTTCATGGCTTCCACAGCAGTTTTCAGGGTCTTGGTAGCGGTGAGCATAATGACCGGAATCTGGGGGTGCATCCCCCGGATCTCCTTGAGAGCCTGCATACCATCCTTCTCCGGCATGATGATATCTAAAAAAATTAAATCTGGTTCTTCGCTCTTTACTGTGATAATGGCTTCTTCCGCACTACCAGCCATGATCACTTGATAATCTTTTTTAAAGATCATGCGTAGCGAATCCCGCACGCTTACTTCATCATCGACAATCAAAATCTTCCGCATAGCTTTCCTTTATTGACTGGTTTGCCCCAATCTTTCATCCGGCAACCAGGAACCGAAGGCGAATGGTTGTCCCAGCACCTTCTTCCTGGCTTACCAGCATATCTCCTCGATTCCGAACCATGACCTTACGAGCCAGGGCCAGAGCCAAACTCAGGTTCTCGAAATTCAGCCCGGCTTCTGGTCCGAAGGCTTTCTGGATATTGCGGATAATCCCGTCCTGGCCATCATACCAAACAACTAGTTCCACGAAATTGTTCTGGCCTTCCCCTTCTGCAAGCAAATCCATGGAGAGGCGCAAATCTTTGTCCCCTTCAATCGTGGAAAACACATTTTCCAGTATGTTCCGCAAAACAAATTCCAACTGAACTGCATCAAAAAGGATCGCTGGTAAATTTTCCTTCAAATCCAAGCTCAACCGGGTTCCCCGTTGGGTTAATTTTTTTTCTTTCTCTTTGAGAACATCCTTCAGTATAAGGGTGAGGTTATTTTCCCGGATGCGGGGGGAGGGAAATTGGGCAAATTCCAAAAGATTTTCCAAAAGCTCGTTGATCCGTTTGACGTCTAGGTTCACCAGGCGGGAAAATTGTTCCCGGAACTCTGGATCATCGTATTTTTCCGGAAGGAGAGCAGCGAAGGTGCTGATGGCCACCAAAGGATTCTTTATCTCATGCGCCAAAGTCGAAAGGGTAGCATCGAATAAAGATCCCTTTTCTGCAGCCGGCATCGCCGATGAGAAACGGCCTCCGTCTTTTTCTTTCTCTTCTCGGGAGGCAATCCATAATTCTCCTTGCCCAAAGCTGAAGATCAGGTCTGCCGGGAGCAACAGCTCCCCTTCTTTCAAGGCTGCTGATCTCAGGGTTAAGCTTTCCAGTTCGCGCAAGTTGCCTGGCCAATGATATTGCTGCAGCACCTGCAAGGCTTCCGGGGAAAATTTTTTCCGGGAAATCTGCTCTTGGCTGTGCTCTTGAAGAATTTCGGTAGCCAGGCGGGGGATATCTTCTTGGCGATCGCGGAGAGGTTTCAGATTGATGGGCAGCATTTCAAGGGTCTGGTAGAGTTCTCCCCGTAATTTGCCCGCGGATATAGCTTGCGCCAAGGAAGTAGTGGAAGTGGTTATAATTTTGGCTTCGATGCCTATCTCCTCCAGACCGGGCCAGCCAATCCGCTGGTCTTTCCAAAGATCTAAAAGGGTTGATTGCAAGTCCCAATCTAAGTTCTCCACTTCCTCCAAAAAAAGGGTCAAAGAAACATTCTCTCCTCTGCCCGAATTTTGCAGCCAGAAGGAAAGTTTGCGCATAAATCTTTCCAGCGTTAATTCGCGGCAAAAAAAACGAATGAAGGGTGTATCCTTAAAGGGGCCCAGAAAGTGAATCGCTTTGGCCACTTCGCTTTTACCTGTGCCCTCTTCGCCCTGAATGAAAACCGGAAGTGAGGAAAAAGACACTTTGAATACTTTTTCCCGCACCTCGGGCTGCATCCGGGAGGAATAGAGCCAGGATTTGATTTTTTCTTCGGCCGAAAGCGAAATTCTTGAAGGCCGACTCTTTTCACCCCAATCTTTTTCCAGAAGCAGGGCCTGAATCTTTTCGCGCAGGGTTTGCACCGGAAAGGGTTTGTCTAACCAATCGCTACCAGGCAGATCCAGTTTTTTTCCCCAGGCCGCTCTTTCTCCCAGGAGTAAGAGGAAAGGCAATCGTGGCTGGGTTTTGCGCAAATCGTGGAAAAAGGAACTGTAAAAAACTGGGGGCAGGTCCACCCCGGCCAGGACAATTTCTACCTCTTCCCGCCCGGCCACTTCTACGGCTTCTTGGAAATTGCTCGTGGTTAGTACCTCAAATTCCTCTTTCAGAATCATCCAGATTGACGCACGGACGGTGGATGAAGGGTCTACCACTAAAACCCTCCGTTTCCCGCCTTTACTTTGTGAAAGCACCCTTTCCTCCGGGTTTCAATGGAAAATGAATTCGAAAACTCGTTCCCTTGCCAACTTCACTCTCTAAGTCGATGAAGCCCCCATGTTCATGCACGATCTGGTGGCTGATCGCTAAACCCAGCCCGCTGCCTTCCGGCCGGGTGGAAAAGAAAGGATCAAAGACATGATCTAAATTTTCCGGTGGAATTCCGATTCCGGTATCGCGGATTTCGATCTGCAGGAAAGGTTCACTTTTGTCATCGCGTGTTAGGCGAACAATCCGGGTATCAATCCAAATCTCCCCTTGCCCCTCGATTGCCTGAATGGCGTTCAAGAGAATGTTCAGTAATACCTGTTTAATCTGTTCGGCATCGACTAAAACTGAAGGGAGATTGGGGGCATAATTTTTGGTAATAGTGATGTTTTTCTTCCGGGCTTCAGTGGCAATTAAAACTTCCATTCGATCGATGATGGCATTGACATCTTCCCCTTTTAGATTGGGCTCGGATGGTTTAGCGAATCCCAAGAGTTCGTTGATTAAGGAAGTTAAGCGATCGATTTCCCCTGAAGCGACCTTAAGAAAATAATTACGAAATTCGTCGTCATCTATACGTTCCGGAAGAAGCTGGGTAAAAGTCTTGATGGATACCAGGGGATTGCGAATTTCATGGGCCAGGCTGGCAATCAACGTTCCCAGAGAAGCCAGGCGGTCTGAACGGCGTAGAATATTTTGCGACTTTTTCAGATTCTCATAAAGGTTGGCATTCTCGATGGCAATGGCTACCTGGTTGGCCAAAGTATTCAGGAGGTCAAGATCCTCCCGATAGTACATTTCTTCTCTTGCTTTGTGCCCCAGGTTAATAAATCCGATCAACCTCTCCGAGTAAAAGAGCGGCAGGCAGACCT
>JAURYC010000337.1 GCA_030654105.1 Deltaproteobacteria bacterium | reverse complement strand
AGGTTCTAATTTCCAATTTAGTAGGTGTTTGCTAATCTGTCAACGATGTGAATTTCTGAAAAAATCCTAAAAAAATACTTGACACACTAAAATGCATAATGTATAAATTATACAAAATTTAACCCTGGCAAAAATTCTTATGCAAAAAATCCAGCAATCCAATCTCTCCTTAGGGAATCAGGCTTACCAGAAGCTGAAACGCATTATTTTAGAGCGACAAATTTCTCCCGGTGACAAGCTGAACGAAAGCGAGTTAGCCCAGGGCTTGGGCATAAGCCGAACGCCTGTGCGGGAGGCTATCAACCGTCTGGAAAAAGAGGGACTCGTCGAGACCTTTCCTCAGCGAGGTGCTTTTGTCGTTCAGTTTTCGGCCAAAGACGTCTTCGAACTATTTCTCATCCGCGAAAACCTGGAAGGTTTGGCCGCTTACCTGGCCGCGGAAAGAATGGATGAAAAGAACCGGGGTAAGTTAGAGTCTTGTGTCCAGGGATTCGAGGAGCCTTTCAGTGAAAAAGACGTTGAGCGGTATTCCCGGGAAGATTTCAAGTTTCACCAAACGATTGTTAGCCTTTCCGAGGCCAGGCGTCTGATCAACCTTATCTCCAGCCTGCATGACCATATCCGCATGTTCCGCTTGACCACCGTAGGATTATCCGGGCGGATGAAGACTTCCCTGGCTGAACATAAGGAAATTATCAAATCTTTCCGGAAAAATGACCCGGAGGAATGTGAGCGGAAGATGAGGCAACATATCCGGAACGTAAGAAATGGCGTCATGGAAAACATTAAAATCTTTTTGAGCGATGGTGGGAAGCAACCATCGAAGAGCAAGGAGGAAAGGTAATGACCCAGTTCACCTACCAGCTCGTCGAAGATACAGCCAAGGAACTTTACATTCGCGCTTTGAAAATCCTGCCGCCCGATGTACGCGAGGCACTGAAAAAAGCATTGGACCGGGAAACCAATCCCACCGGCAAGGAGATTCTGAAGACCATCCTGCGTAACGTGGAAGTAGCTGACCAGCAGAACGTACTCATCTGCCAGGATACCGGGCTGCCCATTTACATGGTCAAAATCGGGAGTAAATTTTCCGTTGACGGCGCCCGGGTAGCCGCCGCTTTGAAAGAGGGCGCCAAAAGAGCTACTTGGGAATACCCGTTTCGCGGAAGTTCCACCCATCCGGTCACCCGCGTGAATCCCCAAACCAGCGTGGGAGAAGGGTTACCCATTATCTATTGGGACTTCGTCCCGGAAAACGACTTTTTAGAAATCCTTATGATCCCTAAAGGATCCGGATCTGAAAACGTGAGCGCCATGAAGATGTTTATCCCGGCCGATGGAGTTGCCGTTATAAAGAAGTTTGTCGTCGATACGGTTCTGCAATCCGGCTCGAACCCATGCCCTCCAGGGGTTATAGGGGTTGGGATCGGCGGAACCGCTGACCTGGTAAGTAAATTAGCCAAAGAAGCAATCGCTCGGCCGGTGGGCTCCCATAATCATGACCCCTTCTTTGCCCAAATGGAAGATGAACTTTATGAGGCCATCAATTCCTTGGGGTTTGGGCCGATGGGGCTGGGCGGTTCGGTTTCCACTCTGGCTGTGCATATCGAATGGGCCCACACTCACATTACCCAGAACCCCGTGGCCGTAAACACGCAGTGCTGGCCGGCCCGGAGAGCCCGGGCGAAGATTTATCCGGATGGAAAGGTGGAGTATGGATTTTAAAAATGGGTGTAGGGGGTAGGGCGGAAGAAGAAATGCAAATTTTATTTTAGCAAAGGAGGGAAAGATGGCCACCTATACTTTGACAACTCCCCTGACGGAAGAGGTGGTAAGAAAGCTTCATGTCCGCGATAGCGTAATCCTCAACGGTACTATTTTTGGCATTCGTGACCTCACCCAAATTCGCATCTTCGACCATAAAATGGATCCGCCGGTCTCCCTACAAGGGGCAGTCTGTTTACACACCGCCCCCAGCCTGAAAAAAAAGGGGGACCGATGGGAAAAGGTGTGCGTGGGTACCACGACCAGTGGCCGCATGGACCGTTTTACCCCCGGATTAATGGAGAAGTATGGCGTACGGGCCATTATCGGCAAGGGGGGGCAATACCAGGCCAGCCTGGAAGCCATGAAGAAATTTGGAGGCTGCTACCTGGCCATTGTCGGCGGGGCGGCAGCAGTGGAGACCAATCAGATCGTCGAGGTAGAGAAAGTTTATTGGGAAGATATTCATCCAGAAGCGCTTTACCAGTTTAAAGTAAAAGACTTTGGGCCTCTGATCGTAGCCATGGATTCGCACGGGAACCACCTATATTTCGAAGTGAAAGCCCAGGCAGAAAAGAAATTACCGGAAATTTACAAGCGTCTGGGAATTTCTCCCTAATCCAAAGGAATGGCAACAAAATTTCTTTTTATCTATCTGCCTTATATCAGTATAGGGATTTTTACCCTTGGCGTCCTGTACCGATTCTGGCGATGGGCTCGTACCCCCGTCCCCCTGCGCATCGTTACCACGCCCGCTCCCAGGACCTCCGGCGGTGTAATCTTCCGGTTGGCCGGTGATGTTTTATGGTTTCCCAGCCTTTTTAAAGGAGATAAGTTCCTTTGGTTGGGTGGCTTTTTTTTCCACGTCTTCCTCTGGCTGGTTATCCTGCGGCATTTAAGGTTTTTTCTCTATCCCGTACCGGGATGGGTGGTAGCAATGCAGACTTTAGGCCTTTATGCCGGCTATCTCATTCCATTTCCCCTCGCTTTCTTACTGGCCCGTCGGTTAGTTATGGAGCGGAACCTTTACATTTCCATTCTGGGAGATTTTTTTGCTCTTTTTTTAATTATGGCGATTGCGATTAGCGGAATTTTATTGGAAGTTTTTTTCAGAACCTATGTTGTCGATGTCAAAGCTTTGATCCTCGGACTGGTTTATTTTCAACCCTTGATTCCCGAAATTAGCTGGTTATTCGCTCTACATTTCCTTCTGGTAATGGTTTTGATGATCTATTTCCCTTTTGGCAAACTTATGCACGCGGGTGGCCTTTTTTTCAGCCCCACGCGGAACCAAAGGGCCAATTGGGAGCAGCGGTTTGTCAACCCCTGGGATTTCCCTGTATCCTATAACCCGCAGAACCTCTTTCCTCCAGAAAAATACAAACCGTCTCCGGCAGGGCCCGGGGAAGGGAAAAAAGGATGAAAGTTCCGGTTTCCACCCCCGCCCTTAAGATCGGTTCTTCCAGGCACCAGCTATGCCACCCAGCCAAAGAGAAGGATATGGTCAAAATTGACCTGCCCAAGGAGCGTTTGCCGGATTGGAAGGAAGCCATGTTGAAAAAAATGGCTGAGGTTCTGGACAAATACCGGTCGGTTCGTCTTTTTCTGGACATTTGCGTGAAATGCGGCGCCTGCGCCGATAAATGCCAATTTTTCTTAGGAACGGGAGATCCGAAAAATATGCCCGTCGCCCGGGCTGACCTTCTCCGCAAGGTCTATAAAAGATACTTCACCCTGGGCGGGAAGATATGGGGATGGGCCAATGAGTCCGAGGAGCTGAACGAAGAGGTTCTTCAAGAATGGTTTACTTACTTTTACCAATGCAGTGAATGCCGCCGATGTTCCGTTTTTTGTCCTTACGGGATCGATACCGCGGAGATCACCATGGCCGCCCGGGAAATCATGGCAGCCGCTGGGGTCGCTACCAAGTATGTTACTGAGGTGGTGGCCAAGGTTTACGATGCAGGAAATAACCTGGGAATCTGGGCTCCAGCCTGGAAGGATAACTGCGCTTTTCTGGAAGAGGACCTCAAGGAGATTGAAGGAGTGGAGGTCAAATTTCCGGTGGACGTGGTGGGTGCAGACGTCCTTCTCGTGCCACCCTCCGCGGATAACTTTGTCAATACCAATACTATGATTGGATATGCCAAAATGTTTCACGCCGCCGGCATTTCCTGGACTACCAGTACCTACTGCAACGAGGGCGGAAACTTTGGCCTGTTTTTAAATTATGCCAACTTGAAGAAGATCAACAACCGGATCCTGGAGGCGGCCCACCAATTGCGGGTAAAAAAAATCTATTGGGGGGAGTGAGGTCATGCTTGGAGGGCCGGTCTGGCCTTTACCTCTACTTTGAGCGGACCGATGGATTTTTTGGAGATTCCTTATCCGGCCCATATTTGCGACCTGACCTGGGAGCTGATTTCCAAAGGGGCGTTCCCAATTGATAAAACGGCCAATGACGCGTTTCTGGTTACCTACCACGATCCCTGCAACGTAGCCCGGGGTGCAGGGTATTTTGAACCCCCCCGGAACATTATCAAGGCCACGTGTAACCATTTTGTGGAAATGCATCCGGACACCATCCGCGAAAAAACCTACTGCTGCGGTGCCGGTGGCGGCCTTCTGGCCGATGAACTTATGGAAATTCGCCTGTCCGGCGGGAAACCCAGAGCCGAAGCCTGCCGGTCGACCGGCGCCAATTATTTGGCTACGATCTGTGCCATTTGCAAAGCCAATCTACCCGAAGTGATGAAACACCATCAGGTCAATTGTGAAGTAGGCGGCGTTCATGACCTTTTGGGAAGAGCGCTGGTTTTGAAATAAATTTATTGGACGAGATTCACCCTGTTAGATGTTTACTATCTAACAGGGTAAACGCAGATTTGCAGGATCGAAAAAGAGAATACAGAAGACAGCATTCAAAATCCAGAAGATAAATGGAACATACCTTTCATTCTGACTACTGATTCCTGTCTCCTGAATTCTTTATGATTAGAATTTGTTGCTGCGTGTATCTGCGAAAATCTGCGTCCCAAGGGTTTTTAGAATTTGCCGATGAGTTTAATCAATTATTGGATTACCTTTTGTTTCATCGTGCTGTTTGGCTTGCTGGGCTGCCAGCAGGTGCAAAAACCCGAGGTTAAGGGTTCAGGTCCCCTAACCGTTGTCATGGAGCGGGGTACCGTCGCTGCCGAATACCACTCTCCCTTGGAGCGGTGGCGGGCGACGCATAAAAAAGCGCTAAACGGCGGAGACTTCAACGAGCGCGAATGCGTACTCTGCCATAATCCACAGCAATCCTGCAATCGGTGCCATGGATACATCGGTGCCAAAGAAACGAATATTCCCGAGGCTTCCTTGTACTGGCCGACCCAGGAGCGTGAAAGAGGATGAACCTCCAGATCAAAGGAGATTTGAGGACTCAAACGCCAGCCAGCGCCTCCTGCAAAGAAGCTTCCTTCTTAACCAACCGCAGAGGGCTGCTGAAGGGACTTGGAGGCTTTTTCGCGGCGGTCGGCTTGGGGAGTTTATTCTATGGGTTATATCGGTTCCTTGCTCCTGGAGGAGGAGCCCTTCCGTCGCTGGAAATTCCTTTAAATAAAATTACCGCCGGGGGATTCTATACCTTTCAGTATGGAGAACTACCGGGAATCGCGATGCAAGATGAAGACGGAAGTCTGCAAGCCTTTTCCCTGGTCTGCACCCATTTGGCTTGCACAGTGGCCTGGAAACCAGAAAAAAAAGAATTCTATTGTCCCTGCCATGATGCCATCTTTGACGCTCAGGGCAGAGTGCTGAGTGGTCCTCCGTCATCGCCTCTGGAGCGGTGGAATGTTCAGGTTAAGAACGACAAAGTTTTAATAGGAATTGTTTAGGATGAGCCAAGGATTTTCCCAGAATCAAATCAGGCCGGAAACTTCGCGTTCCGGGTGGAACTTCCAGTATGCCCTTGGGGGGGTTTTCACGCTGACCCTGGTTTCAGGTATTTTCCTTATGGTGTATTACGTCCCTCAATTCGGGCAGGCTTTTTCCTCCGTAGGGCGGCTGAATGAACAAGTCCCTTTTGGATGGATGATGCGCCGGATTCATGGAGCTGGGGGAAATATTTTGCTTATCCTTTTATTTCTTTACCTCTTACAAGTTTTTTACCGGGGCGATTACAAGGCCAGACGGCCAGCGGCCTGGGTGTTTGGGGTCTTTGCTTTCGGCATCACCCTCTGGGTGAATTTCACCGGCTTTTTTCTCCCCCTCTCGCAGGCTTCTTTCTGGGGAACGGCTACGGTTTTGTCCAATCTTTCTTCCATCCCTTATTGCGGCAGCTTTTTAGTTGATTTTATTCGGGGGGGAAAAGAGCTGGCTGGAACCTCCCTGATGCGCTTCTATAGCATGCACATAGGCTTTTCGGCGCTGGTCGCCTTGCTTCTCTTCCGCCGTCAGCGAATGGAATCAATCGGGAAGATGACGGAGGAAAACGAGTGCCAACGATTCCACGGGATATCAATCGCCTGGATCACCACCGCTATTCTCTTAGCATCTATAACCTTTGTTCCCAATTGGTTTTCCGATCCGCTTCAAGAAGCGGCCAATCCCCTGGCCAATCCCGAACGAATCTTTCTTCCTTGGTATTTCCTTTATTTGGAAGAGACGCTGAAGTTTTTAGCCGGAGCCTATCCATTGCTGAGCCTGTTAGCGATTATTTCTTTTGTTATATTGCTTTTTTTCTTACCTTACATCGACCGGAATCCTGAACGGAGGATATTACTCCGTCCTCTCTCTCTGGGTTTAGCGGCAACTTTTTTGGTTGTTGTCCTTTATTTCAGTTTCCTGGGAATGGCCAATGCGCGTTACGGGGAAAGGATTATCCTCCCTGAAAGGACCCTTCTGGTTTCCGAAATTCGAGGAGCCAAAGTGTATCTGGAAAAAAATTGCGCTTATTGCCACCAAATATTCGGCAGGGAAGGAAGGCGAGAAGGTCCAGATGTGAGTGTGATTAAACAGCGGAAGCGATCTACCGAGTGGATTCAGCATTTTATCCTGAATCCCCGGATTTACCAGCCAGGAACAACCATGCCCCGCTACGAGATTTCCCTTGAAGATCTGGAAGCCCTGGCAGCTTACCTTTTATCCCTGGATCCTCAAAAAGAAAGATTCAAGGCCGTGGAGCGAAAGCAATTTATTGATTTCGGATTGTACCAATAATAATGTCTGGGACGCAGATTTCCAGGATTCTCTAAAATATAAAGAAATAAAAGAGGGATGGGGGCTAAGGCTTTTTATAGTTTTAACAAATAATTTTCTGCGTGCCTCTGCGAAAATCTGCGTCCTTATGAACCTGAATGAAGGGAAAAATGAGCAAAATTTCTATTCCGGTAGTAACGACAGACGTTTTAATCCTGGGAGCTGGAGGGGCCGGCCTTTGTGCTGCTCTCCACGCGGCTGATGCCGGGAAAAATATAAAGATCCTGCTCGTCACCAAAGCCATTATTGGCAAAGGTGGATGCTCGCGCATGGTCCAGGGGGGATACAACGTAGTTCTGAACCCCGCCGATTCCTTCGCTAAACATTTTCAGGATACGCTCAAAGGAGGGCAGTTTATCAACAACCAGGATTTGACCTGGGAACTGGTCACTGTGGCCCCCCAGCGGATCAAAGAGATGGAGACCCAGTACGGTTGCTTCTTCGACCGCAATCCAGACGGAACCATCCATCAGAAGCCTTTTGCCGGGCAGAGTTTCGATCGCACGGTTCACAAAGGAGATCTTACGGGCATTGAGATTGTTTCCCGCCTTTCCGAGCAAGTATTCCGACGAGATATCGAATACCTGGATGAACACCGTGCTGTGGAGCTTCTCTGGGATAAGGGGGGTACCCGGATTGTCGGAGCTTTACTCTTGGAGGTAACCCGGGGGGAGTTTCTTATTGCTCACGCCCGGACTACGCTTGTAGCCACTGGCGGCGGGCCTACCATGTATAAGCTTTTTGCACCCTCTCTGGACAAATCAGCGGATGGAATTGCTCTCTGCTACCGAGCGGGCGCCGAGATGGTGGACATGGAGATGGTCCAGTTCCATCCCACGGGCCTGATAGTCAAAGGGTCCAATACTTCAGGAACTCTCTTAGAGGAAGGCCTGAGGGGAGCCGGGGCCCAACTTTTCAATGTCCTGGGTGAACGCTTCATGGAGCGCTATGCCCCTGAGGTCAAGGAACGGGCCACCCGGGATGTTGTTTCCCGGTCCAGTTTTATGGAGATCACAGCCGGGAGGGGAACCCCGAATGGAGGCGTTTTTATCGATGCCTCGGTAATGGGTCCAAATTTCGTTAAAAAAAATTTTCCAGGGATGGTCGAACGCTGCCGGGATTACGGATTTGACCTGGCTAATGAGCGGGTAGAGGTTTCGCCAACCGCCCATTTTTTCATGGGAGGTGCCCGGATCGATACCCGGTGTTTGACCGACCTGGATGGACTATACGTTGCCGGAGAAGATGCTGGGGGTGTTCATGGAGCCAACCGTTTAGGGGGTAACGGCATCGCTGATTCAACCGTTTTCGGAGGGATTGCCGGGGACTCGATGGCCCACGACGTAATCGGCCGGGAACTGGCCCCCTTTGACGAGAGACCGGTAGAGGAATTGATCAAGCAAATGGAAGCCCCATTCGGGCGGGAAGGAGTGGATCTTTACCCCCTTAGAGAAACGCTACGCCTGAGTAATTGGGAAAAATTGGGGATTATTCGGGAAGAGAAAGGATTGTTGGAAGGACTGCAAATCATCCAGGAGTTGCAGGAAAAAATGAATCGGGTGGGAGTCGCCGGGGGAAAAGCCTGTAACATTTCTTGGAATGATTGGTTGAACATGCGCAATCTTCTGGATGTATCCGCAATCGTTGGGCAATCCGCCCTGAAGCGTCAAGAGTCCCGCGGGGCCCATTACCGGAATGATTTTCCCAAGAAAAATAATAAAGAGTACCTGAAAAACTTTTTTATCAAGCGCGAAAAAGGGGAAACGAAAATCTACGAGCGGCCAGTGGTTCTCAATCGGCTGAAGCCGGAAGACATCGGATTTGAATGAAAACAGGCAATAGTCTATGGGCAATAGGTTAGAGAATTTTGGCAATTAAGGAGAAAAAAGTGGCCAACGGAAAAGAATGGACTTTGAAAAGAGAAGTGAGGGAGGCCCAAGTCTGGAGGAGTACGCTGCCGGGTATGTGGGCTTGGTTATTACAAAGAGTTTCAGCGATTCTCATCTTGCTCTTTTTGACGCTTCATTTTTTCTTGCCCTATCGCCGGCCTTTGCAATTCCTGCTTCTTCTGGTCGTGGCTTTCCATGCTTCCTTAGGAATACGGGTTTTGTTGATTGACTTGGGGGCCAACGTGAAGACCCAGAAATTTCTCTTCATCGTTTTCCTGTTTCTTGCCTTCTTGGGGCTTTTTTGGGTATGGAATTATTTGCCGCTGGGAGACATAAAGTAATATTTTATCAAAACCATAATATCTTACTGAAATAAATAAATAATATGGATTATATTTTTAAAATTTTTCGTTTCGATCCTCGAAAAGACGCCGCACCCTATGAACAAGAATTTTCCGTGGATTGGGGAGATACGGAAAAGGTTACGGTGTTGGATGCCCTCTTCAAAATCCAACAAACCCAAGATAAAACCCTTTCCTTTCGTTATTCCTGCCGGCTGGCCATGTGTGGTTCTTGCGCCCTGGTGATCAACGGGAAGGAAGGATTGGCCTGTAAAACGCTGGTTAAAGATCTGGGTTCCGGGCCAATTTCCCTTACGCCTTTACGTCACCTACCCGTTATCAAAGACCTAACCGTTGATCTAAAATCTTTGATCAATCGCCTAAAAAAAATAGAGCCTTACTTTATCCCCCGGACTTCTACTTTGGAGCCAGCTATAATTAAACCCACTTCCCGAGAGAGAAAGATAATCGGAATGAATACCGAGTGTATAGCCTGCGGCTCCTGCGTTTCGGCGTGTACGATGATGCACTGGGCTCCGGAGTACATCGGGCCGATGGGATTGAACCGGGCTTTTTGCCTCATTGCCGATTCCCGGGATTGGCCCGGCAACCGACTCGCCCGCTTAGGCGATGAAAACGGAGTATACCGCTGCCACATGGAATTCAACTGCACGGATGTCTGCCCCAAGCACATCAGCCCTACCCGGGGAATCCATTATTTAAAGCGGCAGATCTTCTGGCAGGCGATGAAGAGCTTGATATCTTTCCGCAGAGGCAAGGGCGAATGAAAATATGGCCCAAAATTGTTTTCGTCGGGGCAAGTTTTTTGTTCTTCGGGATGATGGCCTCTCCTTCATCGGCCAAACCAGCGGCTTATTGCCTGGAATGTCATTCCCAGAATTACAGCCAAAAATATTCTCAGCCTTTTTCTCCTTCCCGCATTGCCGGGTCCAGAAGCGTTTATCATGCCAAACTGGACCCATGTCCCGGAGTACGTTCGCTCTCCGAGGAAGTTTTTTTCACCGAAAACCGGATCCTCAAGCTGGATCAGATTATAAACCCTCTGGACCGGGAAGGGAATACTCTGAAGAAAAAAGTTGTAGAAATTGCCGAATCCTTCTCTGAACTGAAGAACCTTGAAAAGGCCTCCGTTGCCCAATTTGCTCAAGAATCTTCAAGCCAGAGAGCGGTCCTACAAAAGGTTTATGAACGGACCCTTCTGGTCAGAGATGAATCTACCCGCCGCTGGTTGATCGGCCTGGGTAGTTTAATTTTTCTCGGGCTCTTCGCCCTTGGGGCAGTTGGCTATCACAAGCTAAACCGCATGGGGAAAATGCTCCTTCTTTTCCTGCTCATAGGGGCAAATTTTTCGGTAGGCGCGTGTTCTTATGGACCAAAGGAACCCGCGAAGAAAAACCCGAATCAGGAACGATGGGAACAGTCCCTTGCGGTGGTCACCCAATCTTCCCGCAGAATGGAAGAAACTTTTTCCCAATCCATTGTTCTGGCGGATTTGGCCCGGCAGTGGTCAAAGATCGAAGCCGGCCCATCTGAAAAAGCTTTTCAGTTATCCTGGCAGATCGCTCTAAGAGCTCGGGAAAAGGCCAACCAAGTCGCAACGCTGGAAGCAGTCATTTCCCCGTGGCCTGACCGAGAGATGGCCCAAAAGCAGGGGGTGGATTTTAATACTGTCCTGGACCTGCGCGATGAGCTCCGCTCTGTAAAAGGGCGAACCTGGGGCCTCCGTGCGGTAGCCGAAGAGTGGGCCCGGACCAACCCTCACCAAGGTCGGGGAGCTTTAGAATCGGCTTCCCAAGAAACTTTGAAAATCAAAGATCGGGGGATCCGGGATCAGGAGCTTAAACCCCTGGCTGAAGCCTGGGCAGAAATAAATGAAGATCGGGCGGTAGAACTATCCCGTTTGATCAATGACCCCTTTTTAAAAGCTCTATCGCTAACCCATGTAGCTCTTGTCACCCGCGTTCAGGAACATAACGGAAAGCTCTTAGAAGAAGCCTGGAAGGCAGCGGAATCCATTTCTCCGTCGTATCCCCAAATAAAAGCTTTCATTCGCATCGCTGCCACCGGCGGGCAAAAAAATCCTCACGAGAAAAATATCTGGGCGGCAAAAGTCTTGGGAAAATTTCAAAGTTTGACCCCCCAACTCCAGGCCTTTGCCCTCCAGGAGATGATTTTCCATTGGGCTCCTCTGGACTGGGAACAAGCAGAGCGCTGGGCCGCGGAGATTTCCCCTGATTTCCCGGCAACCCGGGCTTACTCCTTCACCCGAGTCGCTGAGATCGCAGCCGCTCCCAGGGCGAAAGCCCGCGAGTTACTGCAGCGGGCACTGGTGGAAACTTCTAAAATATCTGACTCCGACGAAGCGCTGAAAATCAAGAGTTTGATCGCAAAAAGGATGATTGAGGTGGAGCCCGCGGAAGCTCTGAAAATAATTCAAAAGATAGAAGACCCGTTTTATCGTTCAGAAATCCTGGAACAGCTGGCAGTGCGGTTGACGCAGCGGGATAAAAGAAAAGCAACGGAATTCGCCGAAAAAATTCCTTGGGAGGCTTTCCGTCAAAGAGCATTCGTGAAGATTGCCACCTTCTGGATGCCCCGTGATGTGCAAAAAGTTATTTCCTTATACCGAGAGGCCCTCCAGGTCGCCTTGTCTATCTCTGACCCATATACCAGAGCCTTGGCGCTGATTGAACTGGGGAAGAAATGGGCTCAGATAGAGCGGGTAAAAGCCCAGGCGGCCCTTGACCTGGCCGAAAAGGCCGCGGATGAAATCTTTTCTTTGTCGCTTAAAGCCGAGGTCTTGGAGAGTGTTGCTGAATCCTGGAAAAGTTCAGACCCCAAAAAGGCACAGGCCATCTTGGGAAAAGTCGATCCCTCTGTGCTTCATGCCCGGCAAACCCTGGAAGAAATCCGTCTTTGGGCCAAGGCCGACCCGATGCGCGCCAAAAAATGGGCCGAAGCTCTTCCCTCTACCTTTCCCCTGGAGAGAGCCATGGCTCTTAAAGAAGTGGCTGGCACCATGAAAAAGACCAACCCCGTCCAAGCCATTTACCTTTTGGAAAAGGCCATGGACTGGGTTTTGGCGTTACCCGAAGAGATCAAAACCTCTAAGCTATTATCCCAGTTGGTGACGGAAGCTGCTTCGATGGACAAGACAAGAACCCTGCGCAAGCTCCATGAGATCCCCAACCGGGAGACCCGCGACCTGCTCTTTAAAGAGGCCGGCAAAATCTGGGTTAAAGAAGATTCCCCCCCGGGCGTGAAAGAGGCCATTAAGGCAGCTTACGAGATATCGGAAAGTTCTTTACGCCTCGATCTTTACCAGAAGATCGCCGACCGGCAGGCTAAAAAAATTATTCCGTCTAAATCGGATCAACTAGACCAACCTGAGCTGAAGGCAATCTATCAATGGGGAATGGGAAGAGAGATGGCCAAAAATGATGAATCCCGGGTCTTTCCTTTCTTCATCAAGGCTCTACAGGAGATCGAGAAGATCAAAGAACCGAAAGAACGGTCTTATCTTCTTGGCGGTTTGGCGGCTGAATGGGCTCCGGTCAATGAGGAGAAAGCTTTGGAGGTAGCCGGAAAAATTTCTGCGGATTTTCCAGAACCGTATTCCTACGCCCTTTTGCAGGTGGGAATCCAGTTGCGGAAATGGAATCGGAAGAAAGCCGAGGATGTTTTGCATAAAACCCTTGCGGCCGCGGAAAAAATTCAGGATCCGGCCCTGCGGGTCCAAAGGCTTCTTCAGCTTGCCCGGCAATGGCCTGCTCTCGACATGGGAAAGGGGAAGGAAGTTTTAAAAAAGGCGGAGAGCGAGGCCCGCAATATAATCCTCTCTATTGGTAAAGAAAATAAGATTCACGCCGAAATTCTCCTCCTGCAATCCTCCTGGGAGCCCGAACAAGCTCTGGCCATCGCGGCAAAAGCATCTTCGCCCTTCTTCCGGGCAAAGATACTTCTGGGAAGCGCTGAAGTTTTAAGCAAAATGGGTACTGCCGAAAATATCAAGATTCTGGAAAACGCCTTTTCCCATGCCCAAAAAGAGAAAAATCCACGCCTCCTGGGTGAGATTGCCATAGCCTGGTTTGCCTACGAGCCCAGCAAAGGGTTGGCTGTTCTTGCGCAGGTTGAGCCCAAAGAAATACGGTTTCATTCCCTGTTGCAAATGGCGCGCATGAGCATTGATTCGAGCCAAGATGAATCTAAGCGTTTACTGGAACAGGCCGCTCATGAAGTTGAAAAAAACGATAGTATCGGAGAGCGAATAAAAAATTTAAGAGAGATCGCGGGGGCTTGGTGCGAAATCGATAAAGAAAAGGCCAAAAAAATTTACCGCCAAGCCTATCAAATCGCCGAGAAAACCGCGCATTCATCCCCAATATTTTGAAAACAGGGTTCAAAAATTGAACCCCGGAATCCTTGAACCCTTTTTTTCTTTATGTTATGATGCACGGGCTTCAAAAGGCGTTAGACTAAATTTAATAGGACGCAGATTTACGCAGATAACCGCAGAAACAAAAAAGACGCTATGCGCATAGCGCCAAGCGCTAAGCGACTTTCTGTGTAAATCCGTGTCCAAA
>JAURYC010000336.1 GCA_030654105.1 Deltaproteobacteria bacterium | reverse complement strand
TGACTCTGAGTATACCTCAGGGTTCCGACAAAACCCAAAACGGCCTT
Source organism: Deltaproteobacteria bacterium (assembly GCA_030654105.1). Taxonomy (NCBI): domain Bacteria; kingdom Pseudomonadati; phylum Myxococcota; class Myxococcia; species Deltaproteobacteria bacterium. The sequence continues at coordinate 9,814 of JAURYC010000336.1, read as the reverse complement.
TTTCAAGTCCCGGGGCGCGATGGATTCACGGAAATTCGGGAAAGTCAGGAGGAGGATGAACCCCAGGAGAAGGATAACCAATGTCAATTCGACGAAGGTAAATCCTTTATTGCCGGCCAGAAGATCATCTTTCAATGTCTTGATTCTCGCCCTCTCCACCTTCTTCCCCGTCGGCACCCAGAGATTTCAGATCGAAGTCTTTGTTTTTCACTCCCGGTGAAAGGTAAACGTAAGGCTTCCCCCAGGGGTCCGGCGGAATCTGCCCTTTTTCCAAATACCCCCCCTCCCGCCAGTTTTTCGGAATAACCCCCGTAGTGGGTTTCTGGACAAGAGCTTCCAGCCCCTGCTCGGTACCGGGATAGCTCCCGGTGTCCAATTTATAAAGCTTCAAGGCAGCCTCCAGGTTTTCCATCTGTAGTTTGGCTTTGGTCCTTTTGGCTTCTTCTGTCCTGCCCATAAATCGAGGAAGAACGAGGCCGGCCAGAATGCCCAGGATAACGATGACCACCATGAGTTCGATTAGGGTGAACCCTTTTTTTGTGGAAAAGAGGACTTTCCGTTTATGCTTAGAAATTCTTTCCTTCCCGTGCTTTACTTTTTGAATCGATAAAATCATTTTCCCCCTCGCTTTGGTGACTTCAACGGACAATCTGGCTCATTTCCAGGATGGGGAGGAGAACCGACAAAGCAATAAATCCAACGGCCACCCCCATAATCAGGATCATGATCGGTTCCAACAGGGACATCCGACTCTGCAGCGCTGCTTCCACCTCGTTTTCCAGAACCACGGCTATTTTTTCCAGCATCTTCCCCAGTTCACCGCTCTTTTCCCCTACGGAAATCATTTCCAAAGCTAAGGAAGGAAAGAGAGCGCTTTGTTTGAGAGTAAAGGCCAATTCTTCCCCTTCCCGAATTTTTTCCCGGGCCTGAGACAGGGCTTTGCTTAAGAGGCGATTGGCCACCACGCCCTGGGAAATTTCTAATCCCTGAAGCAGTGGCAACCCACCATGTAACAACGTTCCGAGGGTCCGGGACCAGCGGGAAATGACCAATTGGCGGTGAATGTCTCCCACCACGGGCAGTTTCAGCTTCAGGCGATCCCAAACCAAAGCTCCTGATTCGCTCCGCACGTATCTTCTCAGCCAAAGACCGAAGATGATAAAGCCACCCAGCAAAGCCCACCAAAAACGATTCAGGAAACCGCTTACGGAAATCAGGATCACGGTTGGTAAAGGAAGCGACTGACCTACATCCGAAAAAATTTTTGTCACCGTGGGAACCACGAAGGTCATTAAAAAAATAAGCACACCCACGCCGATAACAAACATGAAGATCGGGTAGGTCATGGCCGCCCGGGTCCTTTGACGCAAAGCCACCTGATGTTCGCTGAAGTCCGCCCATCGGGACAGGGTAAGGGCTAACGTTCCACTTACTTCCCCGGCCCGAACCATTCCGATGAACAAGGGGGAAAACACTCGAGGGTGAAGGGAAAGGGCGTCAGCCAGGCTGCTTCCTTCCCGAACCCGCTCCCGAATTTGGGTAAAGGTTTTTCTCAGCAGGGGATGCCCCAAATGTTCAATCAGGGCCGAGAGAGAAGAAGTCAAAGGAATACCGGCTTCCATAAGGGTAGCCAGTTGCCGGGAAGAGAGGGCGAGGTCTCGTGCTTTTATCCGCCCAAAAAGAAAAGAAAAAATATTGAGAGAAGAAGCTCGCTCTTCCGTGGCCATCGCTTCTTCCCGGATTTCCGTCGGATAAAATCCCTGCCTCCTGAGTTTCGTCCGGGCAGTGCGGGCGCTTTCAGCATCGATAATTCCCTGAACGGATTTTCCCGCGCTATCCAGCGCTTCATACTCAAAGATGGGCAATGAAAAGACTCCGGTAATTGGGTTATTAAGTCATTGGGTTATTGGGTTAATAGTCATTGGTCATTGGTCTATCGTTTATCGTCTTTTTCCTTTTCCTTGCGGTCTTTGCCCTGCTTTATGCACTTTGCACTTTGCTCCTTACACCTTGCGCCTCACGCCTTACGTTCTTTCTTATTCTTGGGTAACCCGCACCACTTCTTCCAGGGCAGTAATACCTTCTACTATTTTCCGGGCGCCGTCCTCTCGCAGAGTTTTCATTCCTTCTTCAACTGCCTGGCGCCCGATGGAGACCGAGTCAGCCTTCTTCATGATCAGCTGGCGAATGGTCTCGGATACAAGCAGGATCTCGTAAATTCCGGTCCGTCCCCTGTACCCTGTTCCCGAACAGGCTGGACAGCCCTTTCCTCTATAAACTTTACCTCCTTTTAACTGTTCCGGGGTGATCCCCACTTCTTTCAACATTTCGGGTTCGGGTACATAGCCCTCTTTACATTCTGAGCAGATGACCCGGATCAAGCGTTGGGCAACGATGGCCCGGACCACGGAAGCAACAAGAAAGGGTTCAATCTCCATATCCACCAAGCGGGTAGCCGCGCTGGCCGCATTATTCGTGTGCAGGGTGCTGAAAACCAAATGGCCGGTCAGGGCGGCCTGAATGGCAATCTCGGCGGTTTCGGCATCCCGGATTTCACCCACCAAGATCACGTCCGGATCATGGCGCAGGACCGAACGTAAACCATGGGCAAAGGTGAGGCCGATTTTGGGATTGACTTGAATCTGACCGATCCCCCAAAGCTGGTATTCTACCGGATCCTCAATGGTGATGATGTTTTTGTCTGGAGAATTGATTTGGCTCAGGGCTGCATAAAGGGTAGTCGTTTTTCCGCTGCCTGTAGGCCCGGTTACCAGCAGGATGCCGTTGGACCGACTAATCAAATCCTGTAAGGTCTGATGTTTATCGGGGGAAAGTCCGATCTCCCCCATTCCTAAGAGCAGGCTCTGCTTATCCAGCAGGCGCAGAACCACCCTTTCGCCAAAGGTGGTGGGGATTATGGAAACACGGATGTCGATGTCTTTATCGGCAATCTTGATAGGAATCCTGCCGTCCTGGGGCAGGCGTTTTTCGGCAATGTCCATTTTGGCCATGACCTTCAGGCGCGAAACAATGGCGGACTGGTACCTCTTGGGTGGGTCGAGCCGTTGGTAAAGAATGCCGTCGATGCGGTACCGGACTTTTAATTCTTTCTGGAAAGGTTCTATATGGATATCGCTGGCCCTCTCCTTCACTGCCTGAAAAAGAATGAGATTAACCAGCTTGATCACGGGGGCTTCGTCGCTTATATCCAAGAGGTCCGCGGTCTCTTCCAATTCATGGAGGATACGGTCGCTGCTTTCCGCGTCCATGGATTGGATCATTTCTTCCGGAGTATCGGCGCTTTGTTCGTAAAAACGGTTGATTGCCCTCACCACTTCCCGCTCACTGCTCAATACCACCCGAACCTCCTGGCACTCGATGATTAACCGGAGGTCATCCAGAGGTTCGTAATTCAAAGGGTCCGGCGTGGCTACGGTTAAAATACCATCCTCCATTTTCATAGGTACCACCTTGTGCTTTTTGGAAAAAACAATAGGTACCCTGGAAACCAGCGAGGGGTCTAATCCTTCTTCTTCTAAATTTTTAACGTAAGGAACCCGCAGTTTCTTGCTCAGGCTGGTCAGGAGCTCATCTTCGGTCAGCAATCCCTTTTCCACCGCTAAGGTTCCAAAAGATTTTCCCTTTTGGCCGTTTAAAAGGTCGGCCGCGGCTTCGGAGGAAATTCCTTTCTTCTCCTGAATGATCTCGACGACGATTTTATCTAACATTGGATGGATACCCAAAATTTAATAGGACGCAGATTTACGCAGATAACCGCAGATACAAAAAAGACGCTATGCGCATAGCGTTAAGCGCTAAGCGACTTTCTGTGTACATCCGTGTCCAAAAAGGAATTTCCTATACAATCAAGTTAAGTGACCAAAGTGCCTAAAGTTGAAAATTCCTATACAATGAACTCACTCTATGAGCATGTCGTAAGTATCCTTGACTTCTTTTTGCCGCTCTTTCTGAAGCTTCTTTAAACTCTCATCCGCTTCTTGCTTTTTCTTGGCCGTAGCCTTCTCCGCGTCTTCCGGGCTGCGGATGATGTGCGGGGTAATGAAGATCAGAAGGTTGGTCTTACTCTTCGATCCACCGTAGGTCTTGAACAGCCACCCTAAAATGGGAACGTTTCCAATGCAGGGAACTCTTTTGGTTTCCTCGGTGCGGTCATCCCGAATCAAGCCGCCAATGACCATCATTTGACCGCTCTCCACTACCACGGTTGTGCTGGCCTGCCGCTTTCGGGTGGTGACAAAACCCGGGTTGGTGGGATCGATCGAAGTGATGTTGCTCACTTCCGTAGATATCTCCAGGCGCACCATCGATCCCATGCTGATATGGGGGGTAATTTCCATTTGGATGCCGATATCCTTGTATTCGAAAGTCCGGGAAACGGCGATATTAGTAGCGGTTGTGGTAGAGGCAGCCAGGGGGGTTGTAAGGTCCGTTTTCAGGATCGGCACGTTATCAGCCACGATGATTTTCGCTTTTTCATTATCCATGGTCAGGAGGTGAGGCGTGGACAGGACGTTTACATCCGTGTCTTTCTGGAATGCTCTGAGCAAGGCCCCTAAGTTGACAAATTGTTGCCCTCCAATGGTGATAAATCCCCGCGTCATACCAAGGATAAGGCCAGGATCCGCCAATGTTCCTCTCTGGACGCCGCTGACGAGTCCAAAATCCGTTCCGCCAAACCCCCGAACGCTTCCCTCCACGGGTTGGTCCATCACCCTCCAATCCACTCCGATTTGAAGGGCTTTTTCCATGGATACCTCTGCGATCAACGCTTCTACCAGGACCTGGGAGCGCACCGTATCCAGTTTTTGGATCACTTCTTCCAGTTCCATAAACTCCTGGGGAGAAGCAGTGATCACCAAGGAATTCGTTGCTTTGTCGGCCGTAATGGAGATTTCTTCCACCTGGGCCGGAGCCTGAGGTGGTTGAGGCCGTGAAGCGGCTTTGGCTTTGCTTCCTACGATGCCGCTTAGGACTTTAGCCAGTTCTTCGGCCCGGGCATTTTCCAGATAACGGACATGAAGCGTGCTTTTCCCTTTGGGAGCCTCCTTGTCTAAACTCGAAATAAGCTCCCGGATTTCCTGGGTGTCTCGCCGGTTGGCCAGGACTATCAAGTTGTTGGTTCGCTCGTCCGGGATGACTTTAACAACTCGCTGGGGGGCGGATGGGCCGGGTGTCCTTACCGGGCCTGGTGAGCGAAGATCTGAAGAGATGAGTTGGGTTGTTTTCTCGGCCATTGATTTGGCCGAAGCAAACTCCAACAAAAAAACCGTAATTTTTTCTTCAACAATCCGTACGTCAATCTGTTCAAGGATCTTCAACAGGCGATGAATATTCGACGCCCTCTCGGTGATGACCAGATGGTTGGTAGGTTTATAAGAAATAATCGTCCCATCCTTGGAAATCAAAGGAGCAAAAAGGGTGCGTATTTCATCGCTGGAGCCATGTTCCAAAGGAATGATCTGGGTGATCATTTTGTCTTCGACTTTAACGGCGCTGGCTTCTTTTCCTTCGTGGATCTCCAGGCCTGCCTGGCGAGCAATACCTGAGGGGATGATTTTGGTTGCATCCGTTCCTGGGACAGCTGTGAATCCGTTCATTTCCAGCACGGACTCGAAGACTTGATAGGCCTCCCGCACAGTGATTTTTTTAGGGGAGATGATGGTTACCTTGCCGCGAACCTGGTCGCTGACCAGGAAGTTCTTTCCCGTCAACTCCCCGATAAACTTGATAACCACGTTCAGGTCCGCATCTTGAAAATCCATGGTAATCAGGGAATCTTCCGGTAGCGGCTTTTGGGGCATTTTGACCTCGGTTGGCTTCTTCTCTTCAGCCCCTGCATCCCGAATCGGTAGGAAGGATACTTCTATCCCGCCCAGAAAAAAGATCAGGACGAGCGACATACGTTTAATCCATTCTCCCATAAGGGTTTCTCCCCTGCATTAAAATTAGCGAATAAGATAAAACCGTGAGAGCGCCTTTTTATTATTTGATTTCATATCGAAAAATTTCCGATCGCCCTCCCCGCTCGATTTCCACCTCAATATTCGAATCCCTCAATAGCTGGGAGTAGGCCTGATAAACCTCTTCAGGCTTGTTAATCATCTGGCCATTAACTTTTTTTATTATATCATTATTGCGGAAGCCAATCTTTTCAATCAAACTACCCGGGATGACCTCGGAAACGGAATATCCGCTCGGCTGGCCCATCACAAAATGGGGCTTCATTCTGACCTGGGTCATAAATTTATTGACATCTCCCACAGACGCCGTTGCGTCCTCACGGTTGATGAGAAAGCGGTTGGGCGACATTCTTCTCACTGTTTCTCCTGTTGCGGGTGGGGGCGGAGAGCCCGCCACCGGTTGAGGACGAACCTCTTTGGAAATGAAGGATAATACCTCCTCTTCTTTTTGGCGCTTGATAACAATGTGATCCCGGGATATTTTGACAATTTTTCCTCCGTCGATATCTTCATGAAAACGGTAGATTTTCTGCTTGCGGTCCGCCCCTTCCTGAATAATGGCATAGGAACGATCGCCAGGGCCACTAATAGTGCCAACCAGCTTGTAACTTCCGGGCATTGAAGGCTTGGCGCCTCCAGAAATTTCCCCAATTGCGGTGCCGGCTGTTTTCATTTCATCCAGGGGAAGTAATTTTAACCCTTTTTCTCCGGGATTAAAGATGTTGCTTGCTGTGATCGGGGCATATCGGTCATAGGGTTCTTGCCTTTCTGCCTGGAAAGGAGGTAAACTCCCTGCTGGAGAAGGTTGAGGAGAAATGGTCAATCGATCCTGAATGATCACGACAAAAAGGTGAGCAACTAGCCACGCAACGGCGGCAAGAAAAATTAGATGAATTACCCAGAAATGCTTGGTGAGCATTCTGACCATCGGAATTCCTATTTAATTTGGACGCAGATTTTCGCAGATAAACGCAGATAAAAATGCAAAATTTTAAAAACCGTTAGTCGCGTTTTTCCCTCCCCTAGCGTCTTACGCCTTACGGGTTATTTTAAATCCTAAAAATCTGTGTTTACCCTGTTAGATGTTCCCTATCTAACAGGGTGAATCTGCGTCCAGAATGGTTTATTTTGTCGCCAATATACCCTCTCTTGGTATCAGATGTCAACCCCTCCTTCTTTTAATCAAGATAAAAGTGTCATAGGTTCCCCCGAGGTTGCTAAATTTTATATAATTTGCCGCATACTGATTAACGCTTCCCATGCCTAAAGCAGGATAGAAACTATGAGAATTGGTGATCTGGATGTTTCCCGGGGCGCGGGAGATGCCGTAGAAACTGTCGGTGTAGCCGTAAATTCCGCCGTAGATTGAAGAATTGTTCAAATAATTGGCAATAACCCAATTTTTAAAAATATCATTTACGGTAACAGCGTAACCACTTTGCCAGAGGGCGTTATTAATTCCATCGATTCCCCGGCCGGTATTGGCAACAATATTTTTAGTGGAGGTGGCCCCGCCATAATGTTCTGCCAAGTAAAGCATGAACAAATAAGTTGCCCCATAATTGGCCAAATTATCTTCCCAGTACGTCAGGCTGGTGCCCGGAGTCTCGGCGAAAGCGGTGACATGGCTCTGGCGGTGGCCATATCCACAAACAAACACGGCCAAACCCGAAAGACCCTCTTCGACCCACCTTTCTTCACTCGGGTCTTTGCCAAAGTGGGTAAAGTGCTGAAATTCATGGGCCAGTGTGCCATAAAACGTTGTGGTCCCTGGCTGACCGGGATACGAATCCATGTAAATCATGTGGCGAGCATTACTATACGAACTGCCTGAATATTCATTGCGTGAATCAAAATAACCAGAGACATATGTTGAACCAATGATCGCGGGATCATAATCATCCTGAATATCCAGGATGAGAATCGTAAAATTTCCTATTGGGGGACTGCCAAAATAAGTTGTTTCTGTTGGGAGAATTGTGATGATAAACTCATTGCGGATGCTGGCAATTGTTGATGTCGAGACATTTTGGCCATTTTCAACATAAATATTTAAATAATATCCTGTACTCAACCGGGTACTATCTACGCAGATAGCTGTAGTCGGGTAATATCCATTGAGGTCATTAGTAGGAAAGTTAAAATCAAAGGCCCAAAACGAAACTGGTTGGCCTACAACATCGGCCAAAATTCTACTACCCCGATTTATTTCCGCCTCGATCGTCCCTTGAGTCCCGAAGTCTCGATAAAGCTTGAGTTTTTGCTGATGAAGCTTCGGTGTTCCGCTGATTGGAGCAGGTTCTGGATTGGCAGATGATTCATCTATCTGTCCAAAGAAAAACAGGGTAATTACAGTTAAAAACAGAATAAGCCGAAGATATTTTTTACATCCAGGCCTTTTCTTGTTTCTCATTTTGACTCCAATACCTTAAAAGATTTCACCTCTATGGCTTCTACTCCGCGGGTTGTTTTTCCGCCCAACTTGCCCTTGACAGTAAGGCGTTTCCCCTGAAGGCTACGGAGTTCCTTTTCATGCTTCCCTGACAAAGCGTAAACTTTGCCATCATCCAATTGAATCCCCACATACGTAAAAGGCTCACCCCCCATCAGGTAAACTTTTCCGGTCACCTCAATCTCATCTTTATCCACCTTCATACTCCCTGCCCCGAGATTCCCTAAAAGAATCAAAAACAGTACTCCTACCATTAATGTCTTTAAAATTCTCTTCAACATTCTGGACAAAATTAATTTCATTAAAAGGATTTTTACTATATAAATTTATACCAAAAAAAGGTCTAAATTGAAAGGACGTTAGGAAGAGCGCAGAAATTGGTTTCCTCATTCGTAAAAAGGAAACTTAGCCTTAGAAATCTGGCCTTTAATTGTTAAAAATAGTAATAAAAAGTAATTATTTGTAAAAATTTTCTTTGACAAAAATTTAGGACTATTTTATGATGGGATCGCACCGAGGAGAAACCAATGTCAGAAGAAATCATGAGCACAAAAGAGGTAGCCCAATACTTGGGCATCCATGAGAAACAGGTCTACGCTCTGATCAAGTCCAAAAGGATCCCCTCCACTCGGGTTACCGGAAAATGGATCTTCCCTAAAAAATTGATTGATGAGTGGATTGACACCAACGCTCGAGCCGGCATGGCTGAGGCCCGTAGAAAAAGCAAGCAGATTGAAGGAGCGCTTTTGGCTTCTGGAAGCAATGATCCGATCCTCGACATTCTCAAGACCTATATCCGCAAGGCCTATCCAGAGTTCTACATATTTTCCGCCAACACCGGCAGCACGGATGGACTCAAGGCCCTGAACCAGGGATATACGGATATTGCCTGGTCGCACCTACTCGACCCGAAGAGCGGCCAATACAATATTCCCTTTTTATCCACTTATCTGCCTAACCTGAAGGCCGTCGTTATCAATCTCTTCAACCGGGACCTGGGCTTTTTGGTAGCCCCTGGAAATCCCTTAAACATCCATGGTTTCAAGGATCTGGCCAAGCCGAAGATCCGGTTTATTAACCGGCAGAAAGGCTCCGGCACAAGAGTGCTCCTGGATCATCATCTTCGGGAGCTCAAGATTCCCGCCTCGTCGATCAAGGGATATGAGAATGAAGTTTATACCCACTTTGAAGTGGGACTCTCCATCTTGGCCAAAGAGACCGATGTGGGCCTGGCCACAGGTTCGGTATCAAAACTTTTAGGCTTATCCTTCATCCCCTTAACCCAGGAGAGCTTCGATATGCTCCTCGATCAATCCACTTTTTTTGAACGGGGGGTCCAGGCTTTCATCGAAATCCTCAATTCCAAGGAATTTCGGAGCCG
>JAURYC010000335.1 GCA_030654105.1 Deltaproteobacteria bacterium | reverse complement strand
GGATAAAGGATAACGGGAGTTCTGGCTGAGCTTTGTCTATTTATCCCTTCGCACACCCTTCAATGGGGTTTGGTTCGCCTTTTGATCAATGAACCGGCCGGTCCCGAAATCCCGTTTTACCCAACGTTCCGTTTTGGGATTATACGCTTAGGAGCGTTCGCGTATTGATCCATGCCGAGGCCCATCTCCCTTTGGTGGATTCGTTGCCATGAATTTTTCATCTCCTTTTTAGTTGACAAAATATCATAATATGTGTTATTTGTCAACTGGTAAATTGAGAGGAAAAAGGAGGGGAGGATCATGATTGGCGATCGCTTAAGACAAGCTCGCATTTCAGCAGGTCTTTCTTTAAGGCAACTTGCTGAAAAGACTGACAATTATATTAGCGCTCAGGTGATTCATAAATACGAAGCCGGGAAATCAAACCCAGGTTCAGATGTTTTGATTAAACTGGCAAAAGCTTTGGACGTTAAAGTTGAGTATTTCTTCCGCCCCGATTCTGTTCAAGTGACGCTTGGCCAACCGGCATACCGAAAACGTCTTGCTGCTTCCTCAAAAAATCTTCAAGCGATGCGAGCGAAGGCGAAAGATTGGGTGGAAAGGTATTTAGAAGTTGAATCGCTATTCCCGGATAATAGATTCCCTAAAATCAAGCTCCCGCATGATAAAGACCTCATAATCGAAGGCATGGATGATGTTGAAAATCTCGCTAACTCCCTGCGCAAATTGTGGAGTCTTGGAGTCGATCCGATCGAAAATCTTACGGAAACCCTGGAAGATCAGGGAGTAAAAATCGTTATCCTTGAAGGAGAGAAAGAGTTTGACGGCCTTTCCTGTTGGGCGAATGAGAAAATTCCTGTCATTTTAATCAAGGGTGGACTTCCGGGGGATCGACAACGGTCTAATTTGGCCCATGAACTGGGGCATTTGATCATGAAAGTTTCCCCGGAAATCAATGAAGAAAAGGCGGCATACCGGTTTTCGGGTGCTTTTCTCGTGCCGGCGCAAATGGTCTATCAGGAGCTTGGGAAACAAAGGAATAAGATCGACATTGGGGAATTACACATGCTGAAGAAAAAATACGGCATGAGTATGCAGCAATGGATTTATCGAGCGAAAGATCTTTCCATTATTTCGGAAAGCCAGGCATCAGAGCTATTCCGCCTTTTTCGTGCAAGAGGTTGGAATCGGATCGAGGCTGGAGACCAGGTTTCCCATGAAAAACCAGGGCGCTTTAAAAGGCTGCTTTTGCAGGCGGTGACAGAACGGTTAGTTTCTCCTGTTCGGGCAGCGGAGATTCTCGGCAAGTCCTTTGAGGAATTCCGGAAATCCTTGCAGGTGGAATTTGCCTAAGAAAAAAATCGTCCTCGATACCACCATTTGCATCGACCTTTTTCATGGACACCTTCTGAAAAAGACAACAGAACTGCCTTATGAATTTCTTTTGGCAGATGTTATCGTTGAAGAGTTGATCAATCCACCTGGAGAGGTATTTATCCATTCCGGATTCTCAATCTCACAAATTGGCGAAGAGGCTATTGGAGAGATTTTTAGGCTTAGAGCGCATTACCCAAAGCCTTCAACGAATGATCTATTTGCCCTTTTATTGGCTAAAATCAATTCCTGCCCGCTAGTAACCGGTGATGATGCCCTTAGAAAAGCGGCAAATGAGGAAGGGGTTCCGGTGAATGGATTGCTTTGGTTTCTTGACAGACTTGTCCAGCATGAGATTTTGACCGCAAAAGAAGCAGCAGGCGCTCTGAAAGAAATATTGGCGCAGGGTAGTTGGCTGCCCAAAAAAGAATGTGAAGCTCGTTTAAAAAAGTGGAGCGGTTAATCAATTCCGTTCAAGGGGCAATAACCCCAGTGAAAAAAGGGGCGCTGGCATTTGGAAAATCCCCAACGCCCAAATGATTATCCATGGACCATCCCCAAGACCATTCCCCCCACCTTCTGCAGCCGGTAACTCGCCTCTGCCGGTAACCCCTCAAACTGTGCCGCCCCGGAAGAGAGAATTGCATAGCGCATGGAGCGTGGCGCATAGCGTAACAACTTTCTTTCTCCCCCAGCTGGAATTGCTTGTTGAAACTCTCGATGGTCATGAGAGGGTTCTCTACCGGGGTCTGCATGGAAATCCTGAACTGGCTCTTTTGTTGGCCAAGCTCGAACGAAACTCTTTCCAGGACCTTTGGGAATTCCCCCAGTATCATCAGAGAAATATGACGGTAGGAAGCGGAAACCTCGGTCTTAGAGATCATTCCATTCGTGCAGACAGGGAATTCATTCATGATCTTGCAGGATACATGACGATAGGAAACCGGGATATTTCTTTTTGGCTGGAATTTTGGATGCGGGCTAAAGAAGGGAACTTGTTATCCCGTCAGCATCAAAAAATCTGCTGCCGGGATTTTAAAGCAATTTCCAGGGAAAGCTCCTGCCCTTTCATGACGGGGGGAAATTTGATAGAAGGGAACTCCCAATTTCCCCGCAAAAAATTTCCCCGATGGGCTGACCGCCTCATCCCTTTCCTTGGCTTCAAACAGCGCCACGGGGCGATTATCTTTTATCAATACGAAATCCACCTCCCTCTTTTCCTTATCCCGGATATACATCAACTCAAAAAAGCCCAGGCCCGTCTCCGAAAACCGGGCGCTCATCCTAAGGAGAGTTACCGCCAACATATTCTCAAAGCGCTTTCCGGGATCTTCCAAAAAAGACCAGTCGAAAAAGAACAGTTTTTTCTCTTTTTTTATCGAACGCAAGATATTGCGATGCCAGGGACGAATGGTAAAAATCAAATAAAGCTTGCTTAACATTTCAATCCAGGTGGTTATGGTTCCATGATGATACCCCAAATACTCCCTCAGGGAATTGATGCTCAAGGGGGCGCCTACTCTCGAGGGGAGTATTTCAATCAAATGCTCCAATCCTTTCAGCTCGGAGACACGAGAAAGATCCCGCACATCTTCTTTGGTCAACAGGGTTTTGTATTCCTCATGCCACCTGCGGTGGAACCGGGGGGATCCCTTCAGAAAAGGCTCCGGAAAGCCACCGAAGGCGTAGAGGAGGTCAAATTTTTCCTCCGTCTTATCACGATGCGCCTTTTCGGCGAAGCGAGTCAGGGTTTCGCCGCTGGAAAAAGGGGAATCTTCATTCAGGACAAAAGAAAATACCCCCGTGGCCTCGGGAAGAGAAAGGGGAAACATCTGGAAGGAAAAGTATCGGCCCACGAGGGAATCCCCGGATTTTCGATAAACCCCAAGCCTGGCGCTGCCTGTCACGAGTAACCGTATTTTTCCTCTGGCGGGGTCGTGAACCCCTTTAAGGATATTCTTCCAGTTCTTATGCTTATGGATCTCATCGAACACCATCGGGACCGGCTTTCCCTGAAATCTGGAAAGGATGATATTGTTGAAATACAGGGGATTCCGATGGTATTCGCTCCTGACGATGGGATCATCCCAGTCAAAATAAGTCCCTTCGACTCCCATCGAAGCGAGCCAATTCAAGGCAAAGGTCGTTTTGCCCACCTGGCGGGGACCCGAAAGAAATATCATTTTCCCCTCGGTGATTTCAGGGTCAAAGATATAATGTCCCACGAGTCTTTCCATGTCGACTTTTTTCCAGGATCGTGGAAAAGGGTCGACATTTATATGAAGAGGTTGGAATTTGGCCATGGATGAGATTCAGGGAACACTACTAATCGTCGGAAGGCAATCGGTGGGGATATGAAGAAAAGTTGTTGGTGCGAGAGAGGGGAGTCGAACCCCTAAAGGTTTCCCCACTGGATCCTAAGTCCAGCGCGTCTGCCAGTTCCGCCACTCTCGCACAATTTAATTATAGGACGCAGATTTACGCAGATGAACGCAGATATATATTTATTATAGCATTTTTTGTCTGTTTTGTTTTACGCTCCACACTCGGCATTCCGCATTCCGAACTCCGCATTCAAATCATTTCCCTTTCCATTGCGGGTCACGTTTCTGGAGGAAGGCGGAGATGCCTTCCTGGGCATCCTCGGTCATGGCGTTCAAGGACATCATCTCCTTGGCGTAATTGTAGGCCCGTGCTTCATCCGTCTCAATTTGGCTATAAAAGGACTTCTTTCCCAAGGCCAGGATCAGCGGGCTGGCCTGAGCGATATGTTTGGCCAGGCTGAGAGTCTCTTCGGCGAGACGGTCAGCCGGGACAACTTTGTTGATTAACCCATACCGTTCTGCTTCATCCGCGGAGATTGGCCGGCCAGTCAAGAGCATTTCCAGCGCTCGCTTGCGACCCACCGCTCGGGTAAGCGGGACTTGAGGAGTATGGCAGAAAAGACCGATGCGCACTCCCGGGGTTGCGAACCGAGCTCCTTCCTCGGCTATGGCTAAGTCGCAAGTTGCTACCAGTTGACATCCCGCAGCCGTAGCCATTCCCTGAACCTGGGCGATCACCGGCTGGGGGAGGTCCCGGATCGCTTGCATCATCTCCGTACAGGCATCGAATACGCAGCGGTAAGAAACCACACTTCCTTCCAGCATCTCGGAAAGGTCATGGCCGGAAGAAAATACTGAACCCTCGCCCCTGATGATCACCACTCTTACTTCCGGATTCTTTTTAATGGTTTTTAATAGATCGATCATTTCGGCCATCAGGTTCATGGAGAGGGCATTTCTTTTTTCCGGCCGGTTCAGCGTAATGAACCCGATGCCTTCTCCGCTCTGGAATCGGATATCCCGGTAATTCAAATGGGCCTCCTGAGAGGGGCGTTTTCTCGTTTCAATCGCTTGCGGTTATACCCTTTTTTACCCTTGGGGGTCGAATGGAACCGCGTTGGCTTGGGTGTCGGAATTCTGACTTTCAATTTGGGCTTGGCTTTTGCCGGCATCGGTCCTCACGCCGCTTTCTTGGTCAGGCGTTTTAGCTTTTTGATTTTTTCCCTGACTTTGGCCAGAGCATTTTTGTTATTTTCCTGGAGGAATTTTCCCCGCTCGGTTTTCAGCAGACGAATTTGCTTTTTTAATTCTTTTTTGTCGACTTGGACCTTTACCACCTTCTTTTTTTTCTTCGCTTCTTTTACGACCTCGCCTCGGGCTTTATGGATGGCCAGGAGGAGTTCTTCTTCCTTCATGGCGTGCACGCCCGTGATGTCAGGGTAATTTTTAAGAATAAATTCCCTCAATTCCGTAGCCGTCATCTTCTCCAGATCTTTTTCTTCCATCGATGGCGCCTCCTTTTTAATAGGTTCCAGAAGTCGACCGAAGTCGACCGCATCACCTGGGATTTTTTTATCTTAATTTCACGGGTTTGTCAATTCAAAAGTCTATTAAAACAGGGTTTGAGAGGTTAAGGGTTCTGAGGAGGGACAAAAAAATGTCCAGGAACCCTTGAATCGTAGGGCCCTTGAACCCTTGACCCCTGATTTTTTCAAATTTAGAAAATTATCTTGCCCCTTTCCTAAAAATCAGTATTATATGGCAAGCATAAAGGAAAAAGAAATCTCAA
>JAURYC010000334.1 GCA_030654105.1 Deltaproteobacteria bacterium | reverse complement strand
AGCAAAGGAAACGGGTTTATCGGCCTTACCCCACAATCAAAGATGGCTTGTTATTTGTGGATCCGTGGCTTGGGTTTCTTAAAAAGCCAGTTGGAACAGTTCTACCATTTCCTTTTCCGTAACAGGTCTGGGGTTTACCTGGGGTGTTCCCGAGGCAATCCCGTCTCGGGCCATTTGGACGACCACCCTTTGAAATTCCTCTTCCCTGACCCCCAAATCTCTCAGCTTCGGAATCTGAATGTCCGCACACAATTTTTTCACCGCTTCCACGGCCCTTGCCGCGGCTTGGAAGAGGGAAAGGTTCGTGACTTCTTCCCCCATAGCCCTGGCGATGCGGGCGAATTTATCCGGTACGGCAACCCAGGTAAACTCCATGACATGGGGCAGGACGATGGCGTTGGCCAGACCGTGGGGCACATGGAAATAAGCTCCGAGAGGCCGGGCCATCCCATGGGCCAGGGCTGTTCCTGTATTGGCAAAGGTGAATCCGGCCAAAAGCTGACCCAACATCATGTTGCTGCGTGCCTCCACGTTTTTCCCGTTGGCCCAAGCCTGTCGTAGATTCTGGCTGATCAACTCGATGGCCGGGATGGCTAAATAATGAATGAGGGGTGGGGACCCGTATCCCAGGTTGGCTTCTCGCAGGCTGATGTAGCCTTCTATGGCGTGGGTCAAAGCATCCATCCCCGAAGAGGCCGTAATGCTGGGGGGCATGGAAAGAGTCAAGAGAGGGTCTTCAATGGCTTCATCGGCAAGGATATACGGGCTGTAGACGATAAACTTAACTTTCCGCTGTTGGTCCGTGATCACACAAGACAAGCTCACTTCCGACCCGGTCCCGGCAGTGGTCGGGACGGCGAACAAAGGCGCCCTGGGCTTCTTTACTTTTCCCCGCCCTTCGTAGTCCTGGATGCGGCCTCCGTTGGTGGCCACCACGGAGATGGCTTTGGCCGCATCGATGCAACTGCCTCCCCCCAGGCCAATCACCAGCCCGCAGCTATTTTTTTGATAAACTTCCAACCCTTCTTCTACCTGTTCGGTGGTGGGCTCGGTGATTACGCCGTCGTAAACGACCGGTTCAACCCCTGTCCGGGATAAAGCCTGGGAGACTTTTTCTATGATTCCTACCGGGCCAAAAACACGATCGGTCACAATTAAAGCTTTATTCGCCCCATATTCCTTGGCTTTTTCCCCTACTGTTTCCGCCGCCCCCAGCCCAAAGGTGATATTCCGGGGGATCCGGAATTGATAAAATCTGAGAAATTCCACTCGCTCTCCTCCTTCCCTTTATCCCCTCCTTGAGGCTTTGCTTAATTCCCTTTCTGTCTTCCAAAATCCGTAATCAGATGACTCCTTCTTCTTTAAGTCGGCGGATCTCAGCACTGTTGATACCCAGGTATTTTCCTAGGATGAATTCATTATGCTCCCCAACCAACGGGGAAGGGCTCTTGACCTCTCCAGGTGTTTCGGAGAGTTTGAAAGGTATCCCGGGAATTTTGGCTTTGCCGATGACCGGGTGTTCCACCTCCACAAAATATCCACGCTCGTTCAGATGTGGGTCCTCAACCACCTGTTGGATGTTCAAAATCGGCGAATTGGCCACCCGCTCGCGGTCCATCATCTCTCCCACTTCTTTAACCGTGTACTGGGTGGTAATTTTCTCGATCTCTTCTTGCAGAATGTACTTCTTCTCCCAACGCTGTCTTTTGGTGCGGTACCCAGGGTCCTCGGCCCAATCCCGCCTATTAATGGCTCTACAAAAACGCTGCCAGTGTTCGTCCCCTACGGTGGCAATGATTATGTATCCGTCCTTGCACCGGAAAGCGCCCATGGGAGCCTCGTGGGGATTCATGGAACCAATGGGAGTCAAAAGCTCCCGTCCGATCGTCCAGCGCACAATCGCCCCCTCCAGAATGGACACCATCGCTTCCTGCATGGAAACATCGATATACTGCCCCACCCCCGTCTTCTCCCGATGCCAGAGGGCGGCCATAATGGCAAAGGCCGCGTGAACAGAGGCGTTCACGTCTCCCAAGGAAGTCCCAACCCGCGTGGGAGGGTTATCCGGATATCCCGTGATGGACATCAGCCCGCTCATCGCCTGGGAGAGGACATCGAAAGCGATACGTTCGGAATACGGTCCTGTCTGGCCGAAACCGCTTATGCTGGCCATGATAATCCGGGGGTTAATCTCCCGCAGGGCCGGGTAATCGATCCCCAAGCGCTTCATCACTCCTGGGGCATAATTTTCCAGGACGATATCCCCGATCTGGACCAGGTCCTTGAAAATGTCCAGAGCTTTGGGGTGTTTCAGGTTCAACGTGATTCCATATTTATTCCGGTTGAGAGTCAAAAAATAGCCGCTCCGGCTGCGATCATGGGGCCCTCCTTCCCCCTCTTTTACCAGAGGGGGATTGTCCCGGATCAATTCCCCTTCCGGGGGCTCGATCTTTATGACTTCAGCTCCCATATCAGCAAAAAGCATTGAACAATATGGGCCGGCAAAGATTCGCGTAAGGTCCAGAACACGAATCCCCTCCAGGGCTTTCATTGGCATATGGTTCATCCTTTTAAAAGCATGCACAGCAAAGTAAACAGAAATCTGCTTCCATTCTTTTCTCCCGGCCTAATTTTATTCCTCTCGGTGTCCTCTGTGGTGCAATTAAAAATTGAGCCCAATTTTAAAGATACAGAAATCCCTCTGCCCAAGTTTTTCAGCCTTTGTTATTTTCCCGGAAGCCACAGCAATCATCTCATCAAAAACCCGCTTGCCCGCGTCCTTTACGGTTTCTTTGCCCTGAAGAACCTGGTTGACGTTGAGGTCGATGTTATCCTTCATTTTGCGAGCCGTCTCAGCATTTCCGGTGATCTTGATCACGGGCGCTATCGGCGATCCTGTGGGGGTTCCCCTCCCTGTGGTGAAGACAGTGATTTGCGCCCCCCCGGCCATCATTCCGGTTAGCTGGTCGATGTCGTGGCCGGGCGTATCCATAAGAATCAATCCTTTTTTGGTGGGGGGAAAAGCATATTTAATAACTTCTTCCAGGATTTTCGTCCCCCCTTTGTAAATGCAACCCAGGGACTTCTCCTCGATGGTGGTAATTCCGCCGGCGATATTGCCTGGAGCCGGGTTGGCCCCGCGGATATCCTGGCCGGTGGCTATTGCTTCTTTTTCCCACCAGGCAATCAGGTCCAGCACTTGCTTCCCGATTTCCCCTGTGCGGGCCCGTCTGGCTAATAGATGCTCGGCTCCGATCAGCTCCGTGGTTTCCGAAAGGATTACCGTCCCTCCCGCCTCCACCAGAAAATCGCTGGCCGCTCCCAGCGCGGGATTGGAGGCTAAACCGGAACTGTAATCCGAACCCCCGCACTCCGTAGCCAGGATAATTTCTGACAAGGGAATCGGCTCTCGAGGAAGTGCGGCAGCATCTGCCAACATCTCTTTGACAATTCTTTTCCCTTTGGCAATGGTTTTTTTTGTCCCCCCTACTTCCTGGATCTCTATAAATTCCACTCGTTTGCCGCTGGGAGCAATGGCTTCAGCCACCTCTTTGGCAGGCAGGTTTTCACATCCATTTCCCACCACTAAAACTGCGAATACATTGGGGTTCGTGCCAAAGCCTACCAGCGTCCGTTTGGTTTGTTCGCGGTCATTGCCTACTTGGGCGCACCCAAAGACATTGGGCAGGTAAACCGCTCCTTTCACATTCCGGGTTATAGCTTCCGCCGCTCCTTGCGAACATACTACGCTGGGAATAACCAGAACGTGATTCCGGACGCCTGCTTTGCCGTTCGGTCTACGGTATCCCTGGAAGTTCATCACGCACCTTCCTTTCTTCCCCGGTGGCTGACTACGTTATGTACATGAACATGCTCCCCCCGGGAGATTGGCGCCGTGGTCTGGCCGATGGGCTCTCCGTATTTGATCACATCCACCCCCTTAGCGATCTCCTGCAGGGCGAATTTATGGCCCATGGCAATGGGCGATAAAAGTTTAATCCTTTCCTTGCGCCCCTGGGTTTCTACAGCAACCGTACTGCCGGCCTTTAAAGGAACAATGGCGGTAGCCACATTGTCCTTTTCGTTGATGACGATTACCTTGGATTTTCCGGCCATCTTGAACCTCCTTGAAATATTAAAATACATTAAATTTTGAATTTTGCAAAGCCCTTTTGTATCCTGATCTTGGCCTTCGGCCTGGTCACTTTTTCCCTCCGGCCATCTTCACACTTTCCGGCAGAGCCCGAAGTTTGAACATGGTCCAAGGCCCAACCAGCGCCACCAGACCCAGCATGCTGAAAGCCCATCCCCAGTTGGGGAGGTAACCCAAAACTTTTTCTCCTTGCCCCGGGTTGGTTAAATCCAGGATCAATCCAAATAGGGTCGGGGCCAGCGCAGCGATCCCAAGCCCAATTAGGGAGCGCAATCCAAGGGCGGTTCCAAGATAGTGCGGCGAAACGACCTCGGTGAGGCCGGAAGAAAAAACCGGGGATTCAGCAATCACGGAAAATCCATAAGAAAGCCCCAGGATCATGACCCAAGCCATCGGACTGCCGATCAGCCAGCCAAAAGAGAAAGAGCAAACAATACTGATCACCATCATGGAAATGATTACCATCGTCCGCCCCAGGCGATCGGATAGATATCCGGCGATCAGGGTCGAAAAAACACCCATGATGTATAAAGCCGAGGAGAAAGAGGACCCGGCCTGAATGGCATGGTCTTTCGGTGATCCTACCGCGAGATAACAGGCAATCAAAAATGCTGGAGTCCAGGCTCGCATGCCCTCCAGCTCCCAGGCATGGGCAACCGGTGCCATTTTCAGTTTTCCTTCTTCAGCCCCTTCTTGCACCGGGCTTTGGAGGTTGCCACCTTCGCCATCAGGATCTCCCATTCTTCTTCCACGTTCGCCTGGATGGCCTGGATCTCCTTGGCGGATAGATGGCCAAAGCGGCCCTGGAGCTTGAGATACTCACGGACTGGAACGCCTTGCGGTTTCACCGTCAGGGTATACTTCCTCCCCTTCTCGATTTCGTACAGCGGGAAAATCCTGGTTGCCACAGCCAGACGGGCGATTTTCACCGAAAGCTCCGAGGGAAATTTCCATCCTGGAGGGCAGGAAGAAAGAATATGGATGAAGCGCAGGCCTTGGGTCTCCCGAGCCTTACGCATTTTATTCAAGAAATCTTCGGGGAAGGCCGGGGAAGCCGTAGCCGCATAAGGGATGCGGTGGGCGGCCATGATTTCCATAATATCCTTTTTGGGAGTATCCTTGAAAGCCGGGTTGGGAGTGGTGGTGGTCCAGCTCAGCAAGGGGGTTGCTGAGCTTCTCTGGATGCCCGTATTCATGTAGCCCTCGTTGTCATAACAGACGTAAATGATGTCGTCGTTCCGCTCGGCGCACCCCGAAAGGGCTTGCAGTCCGATGTCGAACGTCCCCCCATCCCCAGCCCAAGCCATTACCTGAATGTCCTCGATACCTCGGGCCACCAGTCCTTTCTTTACGCCGGAGGCGGTAATGGCCGCGGCCTCGAAGACGGTGTGCAGAATGGGAACCTTGAGGCTCGATGAAGGGAAAAAACCGGCCACGGTTGACCAGCAGCAGGCCGGGATGACCACCATGGTTTTTTTCCCGAGAGCCTGAAGAGCATAGCGCATGGATAGGGATGCGCTGCAGCCTGGGCAACCGATATGCCCGGAATATAGCAATTCTTCTTGGGGCAGTTCGTACCTCATGGTTTCACTCCCATCCAGGCGATGTCCCCTTCCGGGGTATCTTTCCCTTTGGTGTATTCGATAATCTCCTTGAGAACGGCCGGGGTCACGTCCCTTCCCCCTAAGCCTGCGATGAAACCGAAGATCGACGTCCCTTCTCCGTGATGGTGGAGGGCTGACCGGATCTCCTGGGCAAAAATACCGGTGGATCCAAAAGAAATGTTTCGGTCCACCACCGCTACTTTTCTCACCTGCTGCAAGACCCGCCGGACATCTTCCACGGGGAAAGGCCGGAACATTTTCATTTTCAAAAGACCGACCTTCTCTCCTTTCTCCCTGTATTCATCTACCACTACCCGGGCCGTACCCGTAACCGTCCCGGTGGTCACCAGAAGAATGTCCGCATCTTCCACCCGGTACTCTTCCATCATCCCGTAACTGCGGCCGAAGGCCTTCCCAAATTCTTGGTCTACTTCTTTGGCCACGCGCTTGGCCTCTTCCATGGCCTCCTGCATCTTCACCCGCTGCTCCATGTAGACATCCGGTAAAAAGGCCGCGTTGAAGGAATGGGGATCTTCCACGTCCAGTTTGAACTTGGGCACATAGGCTGGCAAGTAGGGGTCGACTTCCTGGATGTCCGGAATCTCCACCTGCTCGTAGGTGTGCGAAAGGATGAACCCATCGAGGCAGACCATGCTGGGCAAGAGGACCTTCTCCGAGATGCGGTAGGCCATGATGATACTGTCCAAAACTTCCTGGTTGTCCTCGCAATAAAACTGCAGCCAGCCCGTATCCCTTTGGGAGAGGCTGTCGCTCTGGTCACACCACATGGTCCAGGGAGCGGCCATGGCCCGGTTGACGTTGGCCATGACAATGGGGAGGCGTGCCCCCGCAGCCCAGTGCAGCACCTCATGCATCAAGGCCAGACCCTGCGCGGAAGTGGCCGTGAAGGCCCTCGCTCCGGCGGAAGCCGCACCGATGCAGCAGGCCATGGCTGAATGCTCGGATTCCACCTTTACAAAATCAGCCTTGAGCATACCTCTGGCGCAGAAATCAGAGAGCGCTTCCACAATGGTTGTTTGCGGCGAAATGGGGTAAGCCGGTATTACCTGAACGCGGGAAAGCATGGCCCCATACGCCACGGCCTCATTTCCAGAAATCACTCGCTCCATTTTTCTTCCTCCAGGATCATGGCTGAACGCGGGCACTCCACAACGCATATTCCGCAGCCTTTGCAGTGGTCGGTATCAATGAGGTAGCCGTTTTCTTTTTCATTGAAGGCGATGGCCACATCCGGACAGACCACCAGGCATACATGGCAGCGGATGCAATTCCCGCAACTAAAGCAACGTTCGGCTTCCTTTTGGGCTTTAACCCCCCCGAGGCCACCATGCACCTCTTTAAAACCTCTCGCCCTGGCTTGCACCGGAAGGGAAGGAAGTTTTGCCCGCGGCGCTCGGAGGAAATAATCGAGGTTAATCCTTTCGAATCCGGCAACCTCACGGCCGTTCTGCGGTGGGTCTGGGCGATCCTTTTCCAGGAACCGCTCTATGGCCAGGGCCGCCCGCTTTCCGGAGGCAATGGCCTGGGATACATAACCTTGCGCTGTGGCCGCATCCCCCCCGGCAAAGATTCCGGGAACGGTCGTTCTTCCCCAAAAGTCGGCGGTGATTAGGCCATTTTCGGTTTTCATCCCCTGGGGCAGGAAAGAAAGGTCCGCCCTTTCTCCCACGGCCAGGATCAGGCTATCAGCCGGCAATGAAAAATTGGACCCTTTGATGGGAACCGGCTTTTTCCTTCCACTGGCATCAGGCTTTCCTGGTTTTGTCCGCAGGCATTCAATGGCTTGTATCTTTCTGTTCTTGCCGATCACTTTAACCGGCACAGCGTTGAAAATGAATTCTACCCCTTCCTTGCTGGCCTCCTCCACCTCTTCGGCAATGGCCGGCATAGCTTCTTTCACCCTGCGGTAGACGACCGTAACCTTACATCCCAGCCGCCAGGCCGCTCGGGCTGAATCAATGGCCGTGTTGCCTCCCCCGATAACGGCCACCTTTTTCCCCAGGGATGGGCGCTTCTGGGAGTGAATCTCTTGGAGGAAACTCAAGCCGTGCCAAACCCCCTGATGATCACTCCCGGTTATCATCGGCCTCTGCTCGGCCTGGGCGCCCGTGGCGAAAAAAACGGCCCCGTAGGGCTTCAAATCTTCCAATCCCAAGTCGCACCCGAATCTCATCCCAGTTTGGATTTCCACGCCTAAAGATTCTATCCGTTCGATTTCTTTATTAAGGACTCTCCTGGGCAAACGGTATTCGGGAATACCATAGCGCAGCATTCCCCCTGGTTCATTCATTCCTTCAAAGACCCTTACTGGGTAACCTTTCCGGGATAGAAAATAGGCGCAGGAGAGGCCTGCCGGGCCAGAGCCAATGACGGCAATTTTTTCATCCCTTTTTTCCCTTTTCGGCTCTATCTTCCCTCCCTTTATCCCCCAGTCACCCAAAAAACGCTCTAAAGCATGGATGGCCAAGGCTTCATCATACTCCTTACGGTTACACTCCCGCTCGCAAGGATGATGGCAAACTCGCCCGCAGACCGCAGGGAAAGGGTTTGCTTCCAACATCTTCTGCCAGGCCTCTTTTAGGTTTCCATCTGCCAGGGAAGTCAGGTAGAAAGGGATGTCTTGCTCGATTGGGCAGGCTTGGGAACAGGGCGCCCGGAAAGAAATATACGAAGGACGCAAATACCTCCAGGTTCCGGTCTTATTCCAGAGCGTGGATTGTAATGATATAGAAAGGATCGGTACATCTTGGAAATTTTTAATAACGATCTTCTCTTCCATTCCAACTCCTTAACAACGAACTGTGAATGTGTGGCTGCGTCAATGAGTAAATGCGTAAACGCAATTTTGCTTTTCGTTTTTCGTCTCTCGTCCCTCGTCTTTTACCTTGCACCTTGCACCTTACGCCTTGCGCCTTTTATTTTATTTTCACGGTTTCATACGCCTCCCTTGCTGCCGCCTCATTTTCCTTTCCTTTCCCCGGAACCGCTTCCCTAACCGTTTCAGCCAGAGCCTCAATTCCTATGATCCCGG
Organism: Deltaproteobacteria bacterium; assembly: GCA_030654105.1. NCBI lineage: Bacteria > Pseudomonadati > Myxococcota > Myxococcia > Deltaproteobacteria bacterium. The sequence goes on along the minus strand of JAURYC010000334.1, from coordinate 506 downwards.
TGACTTTGGCAAAGGCGCCCAAAATGGCCGTGTTAACGATAGGTTCTGTCCGGGACCCAAGTTTATTTTTGATGGCAATGCTACTGGCATCCACCGTGGCCACCTTAAAATGGGCCGGAAAGGGGTAGGAAGAAGGGGGCTTGGGGCTGTTGAGGAGAATCCATCCGCCTTCTTTGAGCCCGGCGGTAACATCTACGGTCTTGTAAAGAACAGGATCGAGGATGATGACGCCATCCGGGGTGTAGACTTCACTATGAATACGGATCTTTTCCTCATCGACGCGGGCGAAGGCGGCGACCGGAGCACCCCTTCTTTCTGCCCCGAAGACGGGAAAGGCTTGAACCTTTTTTCCTTCTTTGGCCGCCGCTGTGACTAACAATTTCGACGCAATCACGGCTCCCTGCCCTCCCCGGCCATGGATGCGAATCTCGATCATAGTTTCAACTCCTGTCAATTGGGACGCAGATTGGCGCAGATAAGCGCAGAAACAACAAATTACATTTTAA
>JAURYC010000333.1 GCA_030654105.1 Deltaproteobacteria bacterium | reverse complement strand
CCCAAAGGCTGCCCCGGGAACCGCATAGATCCCCAAAAATGTCGACCCCAGGCCGACGAGGATGGCCAGCACAGCGCCCACCGCGGCTCCGCTGGAGATGCCCAGGACGAAAGGGTCAGCCAGGGGATTGCGCAGCAGCGCCTGAAGCACAGCCCCTGCCAGGGAAAGGGCGGCTCCCACCAGGACTCCGGAAATTGTCCTCGGTAAACGCAATTCGAGGATAATAGAAGCTTCGCTTACCGTCCATTCCACGGGAAAACGATCCCCCAGAATCTGATGAAGAAGGATGGACCAGCTCTTGGAGAGGGGGATCATCACCGCTCCCAGAGAGACAGAGATCCCCATGACTCCGGCCAAGAGGAGGACCAGGACCATCATCCAAAGAATCCATCTTTTAAAGGTCCAGCGAGACATAAAAAGCCTTCAGTGATCAGCAATCAGCAGTCAGCAGAGAAATAATTGCTATCAGCAATGAGCCATCAGCTCATTGCTATTTAAACGCTTCCGGGTGTATCGCCCGCGCAACCTGCTCCAGCCCGTCCACGATTCTGGGTGAGGGGCGGTGGATCAAGTCGGAGTTAAGGACATGAATCCGACCCTGGCGCACTGCGGTTATGGTTTTCCATCGTTCCCACCACCGGCGCTGTTCGGTGAGGGGGTCGTCTGACCTCATGGAGGCCAGGATGATCACCTCCGGGTCCACGGCCAAAACTTCCTCAAGGCTAAACCGTGGGTACTTCCCCTGGGCAGTTTCCGCAATGTTGCGGCCTCCGCCCAGACGGATCAGATCATCCACAAACGTCCCTTTCCCGGCGCTGATCAGGGGCTCAAAGTTCAGAACGTGGAGAACCCGGGGGTGAGGTCGCCCCTGGACTTTGGTCCGGATGGCCTGAATTCTTTCTTTCATCGCCTGGGTCACTCTTTGCGCAGACTGGACGGAATAGGTCACCTCTCCGATGTGTTGCATGGAGGTAATCACCTCGGAAACGTTCTTGGGATTGGTAATGTACACAGGAATCTTCAACTTGGCTAACTTGTCCACGAAGGTCTTTAAATCTCCTTCGGCGATTCCTATGACTAAGTCCGGCCGCAAGGCAACGATCTTCTCCAGAGAGGGGTTGATGTAGCCCCCGACCTTCTCTTTCTTTAAAGCTTCGGGAGGAAACTGGCAGTAGGAACTTACTCCTACCAACCGGTCTCCAAGGCCCAGGGCAAAAAGGGTTTCCGTGACACTGGGAGCAACGGAAACAAAGCGCTGCGGGCTTCCTTGCACTTCCAGTTTCCGGCCTACCTCATCGGTGAAGGTGGCGGCGAACGAATTCCCACCGCCAATTAGGATGAAAAGAATAATCACAAGAACAATCTGCAATCTGCAACCCGCAATCCGCAATTTACCACCTATCCATTGATTAATTTCACCAGCGTCCACGAGGGGGTATACTCAATTATGTTCAGGCACCCGTAATCCTGCTCGATCCGCAGCAGGTGAGCGAAGGATAAGTGAAGGGCCTCGGCCAGAATTACCCGGTTCAGAGCACCATGGGAAACCAGGGCGAACTCCTGCTCTCGGTGGAACTCGACCAACTCCTGTAACTTGGGGATCGCGCGCTCCCGTACATCCCCCACGCTCTCCCCGGCAGGAATGCGGAAAGTCTCTACGTTATTGATCCACTGGGGAATGTCTGTAGGGTATTTTTCCATGACCCCCTGATAATTCAGCCCCTGCCAGCGGCCGAAATGCATCTCCCGGAAATGGGGAAAGCCTTGGGGTACAAGGCCGTGCGGTTGGGCGATGATTTCTGCTCCTTTTTGGGTACGCCGGAGGTCGCTGCAATAAACCGCAGATAAATTTTTATCTTTTAATAGATCCCTCAGGCGCTCCATTTGCTTCAGACCGGTGGGGGTAATGTCAACGTCGGCCTGCCCGTTATAAACTCCGTGGTTGAGCACTTCGCCGTGGCGGGCCAGATAAATGCGGGTTCGATCAGGATCCATGGGGTAAGCCTCTCTCGTGAAAATTCAATAACGCCAATGAAACATCCCGGACATCAAAATTAAAACCAGAACTTCATTAGACTCATTCGCTGCGCCAAGAACATCTCCGGTGATGCCCCCGATTTTTTTCTCAAAGAATCTTTGGAAGAGGAGAGTAAAAACCCCTACAACCACCCACAGGATCATTCCCCAGAAACGGTAGAAGAAAAAGCTGAGAACTAAGGAAGTGGCTGTGGCCACGACCATTTCCCTTTTTTTCAGGTTTTCCTTAAAGGGAAGACCCAAGCCGCCTTCCCGGCGGGCATAACGAGCCCGGTAAGTTAATTGCACCATGGACCAGCGGCTGAGAATCAAAGCCACTAATAATGTTTTACCTACAGCTCTGTCAGGTAAAGAATTGAGGGCTAAGAATTTAATTCCCAAAATCAAAATCAAACCAACGACCCCAAAAGTCCCCACCCGATGATCTTTCATGATTTTCAGCCTTTCTTCGGGAGACTTTCCGGAAGCCAGCCCATCGCAAGTATCGGCTAGCCCATCCAGGTGGAAAGCTCCCGTCAGAACGACCAGAAGCATGACGATCAGTCCGTCGGCGAGGGTACGGGGAAAAGCCAAGGAAAAAACCCATTGGGCGGCCCAGAGAATTAGTCCCAGAAGAAGCCCGATCACCGGGTAGAAAGCCATGGATCGGCCTAAGAGCTGGGGATCTATTTCCTGATCACTCTTCCTCCAGGGGAGGATGGTTAAAAATTGCCAGGCTAAAGAGAAACTGTTCATTCCTTTGCT
>JAURYC010000332.1 GCA_030654105.1 Deltaproteobacteria bacterium | reverse complement strand
AAGTCCGTAATTTACCCTTCGACAGGCTCAGGGTGAACGGGCTTAGGTTGAAATTATTTAGTTTTTCCGTTCGTGGTGAGCTTGTCGAACCACAAAAAAATACTTTTGCAAGAGCCTCCATTGTCAAGAAAAGAGTGGCCTGTTTAAAAAGGGTTAGGATAAAGGGGAAATGAAAACGGTGCATTTTTTTTTGGCCTTCTTTTAAAGTCTATGTTATAAATATAAAATCAATGAAGTAGGAGAAATGGGATGCATGATTTTCAGTATCGCGGGGAAAGCCTATTCTGTGAGGATTTTCCTATCGAGACCATAGCCAAAGCGGTGGGGACGCCGTTCTATCTCTATAGCCTGAATACCCTGGAGAAGCATTTTCAAGCTTTTGACGGGGCATTCTCCAAAGTCGATCACTTAGTCTGCTTCTCGGCGAAAGCCAATTCCAATATTGCCATCCTCAGGGTCTTTATCCGCCAGGGTGGCGGGGTGGATGTGGTCTCGGGAGGGGAACTCTTCCGGGCGATGAAGGCAGGTGCCCGGCCGGACCGGATTGTTTATTCGGGTGTGGGAAAACGTTCGGATGAGATTGAATATGCTTTGGAGTTACCCATTCTCATGTTCAACGTCGAGTCTTCCCAGGAGTTAATAGCGATTGACCAGATTGCCGGCAGAATGGGCACCGTCGCGCCCGTGTCCTTGCGAGTCAATCCTGACGTTGACCCGCACACCCACCCATATATCTCCACGGGGTTGAAGAAAAACAAGTTTGGGATCAATATCCAGAAATCCATCGATGAGTACATCCTGGCCAGCACTCTGCCCCACACCAAAGTTATCGGAGTGAGTTGTCACATTGGCTCTCAACTTACGGAGGTCGGGCCCTTTGTGGAAGCGGTCCAGCGGGTCAAAGAGCTCGTATTCAGGCTGAGGGCAGAGGGGATTCATATCCACTACATCGACCTGGGAGGAGGGCTTGGTATCACCTACCAGCAGGAAGAACCCCCTCACCCCCGGGAATATGCCCAGTCTTTATTGCGTGAAATGGCCGAGATCGAATGCACGCTTATTCTGGAACCCGGCCGGGTGATCGTGGGGAACGCAGGCATCCTGGTGACCAAGGTTTTATACACCAAAGAAGGTGGGGAGAAGAACTTTATCGTCGTGGATGCAGCCATGAATGACCTCATCCGTCCGAGTCTCTACGGTTCCTACCAGAAGATTCAGCCGGTGCACATAAGGGAAAGCTACGAGATTGTGGCCGATGTGGTAGGGCCGATCTGTGAATCGGGAGATTTTCTGGCGAAAGATCGGAAGCTTCCCAAGGTGGAACCAGGAGAGCTTTTAGCTGTGATGAGCGCAGGTGCCTACGGCTTTTCCATGGCCTCAAATTATAATTCTCGACCCCGGGCCGCAGAAGTTTTAGTGGCCAAAGACCGTTTTTATATTGTCCGGGAGCGCGAAGATTACGACGATCTGATCAAAGGGGAGTTCATTCCCGATTTTTTGGCTTGAAGCAACCAAAATCTTATTGGGACACAGATTCACCCTGTTAGATGTTTACTATCTAACAGGGTAAACGCAGATTTTAAGGATTTAAAATAATTAGTATCTTTTTCTGAGTTAATCTGCGGAGATCTGCGTCCAATTTTTTTCGGCCTACGAGTAGAAAGATGAGACGGATACCTTTTTTCAAAATGAGCGGTAGCGGGAATGATTTTATCCTTATCGATAATCGTCAAGGGGTTTTGAATGCCGACCACCTGGGGGATTTTGTGCCCAAGGTCTGTGCTCGGAAAGTTTCTGTGGGCGCGGATGGTTTGATTCTCATTGAGCCTTCCCAGCGGGTGGACTTCCGCTGGCGTTTCTTTAATGCCGATGGCAGCGAGGCGGAGATGTGCGGGAATGGCGGGCGCTGTGCCGCCCGATTTGCCGTCCTGAAGGGGATTACAACGCCCAAACTGGCCTTTGAGACCCTGGCCGGGATCATCGAAGCCGAGGTCAATGGAAGGCAGGTTAAACTGCAGATGGTCCAGCCCACCGGCTTAAAACTAAACCTGGATGTTCCTATTGATGGCCAGAACCATCAGCTTCATTTTATTAATACGGGTGTTCCCCACGCCATAAAAATGGTCGAAGATGCGGCCGCTGTGGCGGTGAAGGATTTGGGAAGAAAGATTCGTTTCCATGCCCAGTTCCAGCCTGCTGGCACCAATGCCAACTTCGTGCAGCCCGTTGATAGGAAGCACCTGAAGGTTCGAACTTATGAGCGCGGAGTTGAGGATGAGACCTTAGCCTGCGGGACTGGAGCCGTGGCGTCGGCCCTGATTGCCGCCAAGAAAAAACTGGTTGATTCGCCGGTGGAAGTGCAGACGAGCGGCGGAGAGATTCTCAAGATCTACTTCCAGCCTAAAGGGGAGGTGTTTGACCGCGTTTTCCTCGAAGGGGATACGCGGGTGGTTTACGAAGGGAGCCTTTGGGAAGAAGCGTACAAATAAATAAAAATGCAGAATGCGGATTGCGGAATGCGGATTTGATGGAGGGATTATGGCCAACGATAGCGTGAAGGCGATTTTAATCGGGGCAGCAGGTAGGATGGGGCAGCGCCTCCTGGCCGCGATCCATGAGACTCCCGATGTTCTCCTGGCCGGTGCCGTGGAACGGCAGGATCATCCCCATATTGGGCGGGACGTGGGCGAAATGGCTGGTTTGGGAAAGTGGAATGTTCACCTTGCCGGGTCCTTAAAGGAGGTTATTTCCTCCGGGGACGTGATCGTCGATTTTACCAACGCCGAAGCGGCTTTAAGCAATTTACAAGTAGCGGCGGAAAAAGGGAAGAGCGCGGTCATCGGGTCCACGGGGTTCTCTCCCACCCAGATGGTGGAAGTTCGGGCATTGACCCAAAAAGTTCCCTGCGTTCTCTCTCCGAACATGAGCGTAGG
>JAURYC010000331.1 GCA_030654105.1 Deltaproteobacteria bacterium | reverse complement strand
AAAACCGGCTGCCTTTTACGACTTATTTACGCGTACCGAACAAAAGAGTGGATATATTTTCAATCCCAAGGTCTCTTACCTTGTGATTTGGATTAAACAACCCATAGAAATAAACGAGGAGGGATTTTATGGAAAAAGAGTTTGTCCGTTGTCAGATTGAGGAAGGAATTGCTGTTGTAACGATCGACAACCAACCCGCGCTGAATGCCTTAAATCAGCCCATCCTTACGCAGTTGGATCGAATTTTCGAAGCTTTGGCAGGGAATCCTGAAGTCAAAGGAGTGATCATTACCGGCGGAGGGGAGAAATCATTCGTGGCTGGGGCGGATATATCAGAATTTAATCAGGTCAAAGGTGATTCTGCGGCGGCGTTTATGGCCCGCGGTCAGCGCATTTTCGATAAAATAGAGGCCTTTGACCGGCCGGTAATCGCCGCCATTAATGGATTTGCTCTGGGAGGCGGAAATGAGTTGGCTATGTGCTGTGACATGCGCATCGCCGCAGAAAACGCCATCTTCGGACAACCCGAAGTATCTTTGGGTATCATTCCAGGATATGGGGGAACCCAACGCCTTCCCCGCTTGGTTGGAGCGGGCAAAGCCAAAGAAATCATTTTTGCCGATGAACGCATCAATGCCCAGGAGGCCCTGCGGATAGGTTTGGTCCAAAGGGTCGTTCCTAAAGGCCAAGCAGTGGAAGAGGCCAAGAAATTACTCAAAAAAATAATGAGTAAAGGTCCCGTGGCCATTAAAATGGCTAAAAAAGCGATCAACGAAGGCCTGGCCATGTCTTTGCGCGGAGGCCAGGATCTGGAAGCACAATGCCAAAGCGTCTGTTTTGCTACTGAGGACAAAGACGAAGGAGCGAAGGCTTTTATTGAAAAACGGCCATCAAATTTTAAGGGAAAATAGAAAAGACCGTGAGGCGTAAGGCGCAAAGCGTAAGGGGTATATGATAATTATCGCTTTCACGCCTAACGCTCTCGCACCTAACGGTTATTCTCGGAAAGGAGAGAATAATGGAGATTAAAAAGATCTGTGTACTGGGCGCAGGACTGATGGGTTCGGGAATCACCCAAGTAGCGGCTGAAGCGGGTTGCGAAGTTACCATGCGGGACATCGAGGACCGTTTCGTCCAGGGGGGATTAAATACCATTAAGAAAAATTACGAACGGGCAATCGCTAAGGGAAAGATGACCCAAGAGCAAGTTGAGGGGGTCCTTTCCAGGATCAAAGGGGTGGTAGACCTGGCTGTTGCCGTCAAAAGTGCCGATGTGGTCATCGAAGCTGTGGTAGAAAATATGGATCTTAAAAAGCAAGTGTATAAGGAACTGGATCAACTTTGCGTCAAGGAAGCGATTCTGGCTTCCAATACCTCGGGCCTTTCCATCACAGAAATCGCCTCGGCAACCAAACGTCCAGGAAAAGTTATCGGTATGCACTTTTTCAACCCTGTACCGGTGATGAAGTTAGTGGAGATTATCAAGGGACAATCCACTGCGGAAGAGACCTTTAACGTGATCAAGACTCTGGCGGAAAAAATGGGGAAAACCCCCATTGCCGTAAATGAAGCTCCGGGTTTCGCGGTCAACCGGATTCTCGTGCCGATGATCAATGAAGCCATCTTCGTGTTACAGGAAGGGATTGCTTCGGCCGAAGACATCGACCAGGGGATGATGCTAGGGGCCAACCACCCCATCGGACCCCTGGCGTTAGCTGATTTAGTAGGTTTGGATACCCTCTTGATGGTACAGGAAAACCTTTATAAAGAGTTGGGAGATTCCAAATATCGTCCTTGCCCGTTATTGAGGAAGATGGTTCGGGCCGGCCACTTTGGGCGAAAAACAGGTAAAGGTTTCTACAATTACTCCAAGTGAACGGCGCGGCGAGCGATGAGGAAAAATTGGCCCAGGAAACCATCTCCCAAATTCGGCGCTGGTTCGAAAAAAGAGAAACTGCCAGCCGGAAAATCTTAAGTCCCAGGCTGGCGGTAAAATTCTGTGGGGGATGCAACCCTTCTTTTGACCGGGGGGCAGTGGCTCAGATTCTCCGCCGGGATTTACCGGATGTTCGTTGGGTGCCACCGGACGAAGAAGCTGATCTGCTGCTCATTATCAACGGCTGTTTCGGCAGTTGTGCTGAAAGACCGGACGTGCAAGAGAAGGCCTTAGAAAACTTGATCATTCGCAATCATTCAGTTTCCGCCATAAAGGAAAAAGGGGAAAGTTGAGGAAAGCGGCCCAGGGTTCAGGCTTGCAGGAAACATGTGATGTCTTCGGAGATGTTTTCGGCGTTAATCGGGATACCGGGAGGAAAGATGGAACGGAGGGTAAGGATTTTGATTGCCAAACCTGGACTTGACGGTCATGACCGCGGGGCTAAGGTGGTAGCACGGGCTTTACGGGATGGAGGGTTTGAGGTTGTCTATACCGGCCTCCACCAAACTCCAGAGCAGATTGTCAACGCTGCCGTCCAGGAAGACGTAGACGCAATAGGGATAAGTATCCTTTCA
>JAURYC010000330.1 GCA_030654105.1 Deltaproteobacteria bacterium | reverse complement strand
GCCTATCTGGAACTTCTTAAAGACCGGGGGATCAAGTACTTTTTCGGCAACGCGGGCACAGACTTCGCCCCCTTAGTTGACGGTTTTGCCCGCTTCGCTGCTGAAAAAAAGGATTTCCCCCAACCTGTTTTGGTGCCCCATGAGTTCACCGCCGTTAGCATGGCTCATGGTTTTGCTATGGTCACCGGCGAACCCCAGGTGGTTATGGTCCACGTAAACGTGGGAACCTCCAACGGCCTGACTGGGGTGATGAATGCTTCGAGAGCGGGCATTCCCTTGATCTTCACGGCCGGCAGGACGCCGATTACCGAAGGGGAAATGAAAGGGGGTCGGAATCTGCACATTCATTGGGCCCAGGAATCTTTCGATCAGGCCTCTATGCTCCGCGAATACGTGAAATGGGATTACGAATTGAGGAATTTCACCCAATTAGAAAAGGTCGTCGATCGGGCGTTAAACATTGCCATGTCCGAGCCGAAAGGGCCGGTTTACTTGAGCCTTCCGCGCGAGGTCCTGGCCGAGGAGCACCGGGAGTTTACCTATACCCCTTCCGGCCCGAGACTCTACGCCAAACCCGGGCCGGACGCCGAAGCCATCCGCCAAGCGGCTGAATTGTTACGAGATGCGGAGAATCCTCTGGTAATTACCTCGATGGTAGGGAAGAACCCGGCAGCGGTTGGAGAACTGGTGAAGTTATGCGAATCGTTTGCCATCCCCGTGGTCATGGCCATAAGCAACCTTTATCTAAATTTTCCCAGCGAACATCCCTTGCACTTAGGATTTGATCCCATGAGGTTCGTGGAAACGGCTGATGTAATTTTGGTCATCGAATGCGATGTTCCCTGGTTCCCCATCAAAGTCAAGCCGAAACCGGAGGCCAAAGTAATCCAGATGGGCATTGATCCTTATTTCTCCCGTTATCCCATGCGCACATTTCCTGTGGACGTTCCCATTGCCTCTGATCCGGAAGCGGGATTGCGATCTTTGCGGGAAGCCCTTTCTTTTTATAAAGCGAAAAAAAAGAAAATTATTTTGGAACGGTTCAAGCGCTTGGCCGAGGAGCACAAAGCCCAAAAAACAACCTGGAAAGCCATGGCCGAAAAACAAAGCAAAGCTCGACCCATCGATATGGAATGGTTGTCTTATTGCGTGGGAAAAGTCCGGGATGGGAATACGGTGCTCATCAATGAATACGACCTGCGGGCTCATCAAGTTTCCATCCAGGAACCGGGGTCCTTCTACGGATCGCCAATGTCCAGTGGACTCGGATGGTGTTTCGGAGCAGCCTTGGGGGTTAAACTCGCCCGGCCAGATTGTGTTCCGGTGGTTTGTATGGGAGACGGAACGTACCATTTTACCGCCCCCACTGCCTGTCATTTCGTTGCCCAAAACCTTCCCGTAGTTGTCGTCGTTTTCAACAATCAATGTTGGAACGCGGTGAAAGGATCGGTTAAAGATCTTTATCCTGCTGGTTGGGCCGCCAAAGAAAATCATTTTGTCCTTTGCGATCTTGAGCCTGCCCCGGCCTATGAAAAAATTGTGGAAGCCTTTGGGGGCTACGGGGAGAGAGTTGAAGATCCGGAAGCCATCATTCCGGCACTCAAACGGGCGGTGAAAGCGGTCAGGAAAGAAAAGCGCCAGGCCCTCCTCAATGTCATTTGCAACCATCCCTGACTAAAACCTTTTATGGGACGCAGAAAATCTGCGTCCGATTCATTGGCCATGCGCGTTTGGATTCTTTTGATTATCCTGAATTTAATTCTCATCCCGGCCCAGGTGGCTGCAGGGGAGCCGAATGAACCAATGAAACTGGAAATTTCATTTCCTGCAGAAACCGGCGGTTGGAAGTGGGATGGGAAGATAAGAAATTTTAATCCTCGTACGCTCTTTGATTATATGGATGGAGCGGCGGAACTTTATCTGGCTTATCGTTTTCAGAGTCTTGATGTTTACCAGTTGGAAAAATCCGGGCAGCCACCCCTAACCGTTGAAATTTTTACAATGGGATCGTCCGCGGATGCCTATGGAATTTTCTCCTTCGAAAGACAGGATAAGGATGCCGGGATCGGCCAGGGGTCAGAATTTGGGGGGGGAATGCTGAGGTTCTGGAAGGGCCAATATTTCGTCAGCATCTACGGGGAAGGGGAGGGTCCCGAATTAGAGTCTGTGATTATCCGCTTGGGAAAAGAAGTGGCCCAGGCCATCCCGAAGAGCGGCCCGGCACCAAAACTGATCACTTACCTACCCGATACGCAGGTTGGGCTTATTCAAAAGAGTATCCGTTATCTCCGAAACCATGTCCTTTTAAACCAGCGTTATTATATTGCCAACCAAAATATTTTGCACTTAAACCCGCAAGCCGAAGCCGTTCTCGCCCAATACTTGCGCGGTACCCATAAGGTCCATCTGCTCCTGATTCAATATCCGACGGAAAAGCAGGCTGAAGATGCTTTACAGAGTTTTAAAAAGGCTTACATGCCTGAAGCGACAGAAAAGGGCTTTTTGCAAACCGAAGACCGCAAATGGACAATGGCCAAGAGGCAAAAGGAATTCATCCTGGCCGTTTTCGGAGCTCCAGCCTTGGCGGATGCGGATGAATTGCTCAAGGCCACCGAAGCAAAGTTAAAAGGGAAGGGGATATGAAAGAACCACGAGTCATTACGCGCAGGGATTTTCTTCGGGGAACAGCCGGAGTTGCCCTGACGGTAGCCTTTCATTCAGGGATTTCAGCCATGGCCCAAGCGGAGCAAAAGGCCAAGGTCGTCCTGATTCGAAATGCCGAGGTTTTGACGGTAGGCGGAAAAGTTCACGGGGAAATTCTTCGCAACATGCTGGATGAAGCCCTCAGGGCCCTATTGGCAGAGAGCGAAACCCTTCAGGCCTGGCATCGACTTGTCAAAAGGTCGGACGTGGTGGGCATTAAAAGTAATGCTTGGTATAAAATGCCCACTCCAAAAGAATTGGAAGTAGCCATCCGGAAACGCCTGCTGGATGTGGGAGTCGCCGAAAAAAACATAGCCATCGACGATCGCGGGGTTTTACACAATCCCGTTTTCCTGAATTCCACGGCCTTGGTCAATGTGCGCCCGGTGAGAACCCATCACTGGTCAGGTGTTGGCAGCTGTTTGAAAAATTACATTATGTTCGTACCGGATCCATCGGCCTATCATGGTGAGGCCTGCTCCGACCTGGGCAAGATCTGGACTTATCCCCTTGTGCAAGGAAAGACCCGTTTGAATATCCTCAGCGCCCTCCAACCTCAATTTTATGGAAGAGGGGCCCATTTTTTTGATCGGCGGTATGTCTGGCCTTATAAAGGATTGATCGTGGGGACGGATCCTGTAGCTGTGGACGCGGTAGGCGCCCGCCTCCTGCAGGTGAAACGCACCGCCTATTTCGGCGAGGACCGGGCGCTCGATGTTCCTCCCATTCATATCACCGTGGCCGATAAAAAATACCACCTCGGCGTCAGCGACCTGAACCGTATCGACCTGATCAAGCTGGAGTGGTCAAAAAACGGACAAGGTATTCATAGCCAGCGGACAGGTTCATATCACCGTGAGGTTTTCCCTGCGAATCTAATTTCAACCGACCATCTATAACCATGCGCAAGAAAGTTTTCAATTCTCCAACCCCCCCAAAATACCGCAAAATGTTGAAAATACTTACAATCTAAAGAAGATTTTGTTTAACCGAATAAATTCTTAT
>JAURYC010000329.1 GCA_030654105.1 Deltaproteobacteria bacterium | reverse complement strand
GATGCGCACGTTAACCATCGTTCGGTCATCTGAGACGGTAAACTCGTCACGATGCCATTCCATCTGCTATATCTCCTGTCAAATAACGCCACGACTCACCAGCCGCGCTTCTTATGCGGTCTGGTGCAGTCGACGCTCCTCTTTATTTATGGAAGACTCGGACACTCGGGACCCCGGCTATAAAGTCTAGAATGGGTTCAGCTCCTGCCTTCACTTTCTCTGGGTAAGTGTACCAGAATCGATTGAAGATGATCAAGGCATCATTGGAATGGCGGGTGCGCTCTTTCTTAAAGGAGAGGAAAGCCTCGGCCAGGAGAACCAATTGGCATTGCAATGAACGCATATCCTTTCTGAACGTCTAGTTCTACTTGAACATTCGGTTGATTCTTAGGTTCTTCCACCGGACCCGCTCTAAGAACCCCGATTGTTTGGTCAATCATATCAGTCTCCGGCATGGTCGAGATCTGGATTCGTTTCTTCAAATACAATATCGGGAAACTCCTTAGCAAGGGTATCATGAACAACCGACTTCTCTGTCAAATATCCGTCAAATGTCCGATGGATCGTCAATTCGTATATATAATCGACGCAATCCTGCAGGGTCAGTGTAGCCAACGCTTCGCGCAATTGTGGGGCAACAATTTCAGTAATCTTCTCATACAATCGCTGACCAAGTTCAGTTAGTATTTCTTTGGTCATTTTTATTGGTTGTTTAGTATTTGTAAAAGCATGGCTGAAATACCAATCTTGCCATTCTTGGAATGTCCTCGGCTGGCATTGGCGTATCATCGCCATGACTTCTCCAACTTTTTTAGTCTTGGTGAGGCCCCATCGCCTATTTGCATAATTCAGGACGATTTCTTTGCTGCCAAAATCTTTAGCGAACTTTTTGAAGGTCATGATGCGGTTCCTTCCGAAGATTTATGAATTTCTCCTTGTATTTAAAATCATATTCAGTATCAACTTCAACAAGACCAGACTTTATCATGTGGGTATTAACAAAAGTTTTATTCTCTAAATACAAGTAAACGAGAAGCGTGCTGCTTGAATCATATTTGATGGCGTCATATTTCATGAATACTTTCTGGTTCTTCGTTTTATCTTTTAAGAATTGGACCGCTTCTTGACTTTTCGCCGGGTTTCCTTTTACTCCTATTAATTTGACTTCCAGCCCATTATTTAAAATCACCTTTTCGGGCGATAGGACTTCTTTTACTGTGTAGTAAGTTTCTCTTTTGGAAATGGATGTGTCGATTCTTGAGCCAAATCTCATTTTCTTGGGGTCAATTTTCTTATCAAATTTGATCGGGTCTCTAAATATATATGGCAGTTTATTGATCTCTTCTTTGAAATCAGTTCTTAATTCCTTTTGGGTCAATATCTCAAAACTTGAATCCTGAAACAAGGATCCCTGTTTCAGCCCCAGCTTTTCCCTTATGACGGGCAAAAAATCTTCATTTATTTCGTATCCAATGGAATTCCGATCCAGATTTTTGGCCGCCAACGCTGTCGTTCCGCTTCCCAAGAATGGATCCAGTACGGTATCGCCAATAAAGCTGAACATTTTTATAAGCCGCTTGGGTAATTCCTCGGGGAACATGGCTAAATGTTGATTTTGCCTCTCACCCGGGAAATTCCAGTGGCCCGCAAAATACTGATTCCATTCTTCTTGGGTTAGTCTTGACTGCTCCTTGATCTCGCGGCTCGCTTTGGGGGAATCGCCATACTTTTTCAGAATTAAAATAAACTCGTAATCGAGCTTAATAATTCCATTACGCGGGTAGGGAAACGAACCCATTACCGTTGCTCCACCGGTCGTATTGCAGGTGGTCACTTTCTGCCAGATAATTGCGCCCATATAATCAAATCCTGCATTCTCGCAGAATTTGATGATTTCTGTTCTTATGGGGATAATTTTGTAACGCCCATAGTAAACGGACCTTGCAAACTGGTCCCCGATATTGATGCAGAGCCGACAACCTTTGTGCAAAACTCGATGGCATTCATTCCAGGCCAAGTTCAGATTATTAATGTAATCCTCATAAGAATCGTTAAAACCGATCTGCTTTCCGTTGCCGTAATCTTTTAGTTGCCAATAGGGCGGAGAAGTTATGATTAGGTGTACGGATTCATCAGTGATCTCTTTCATCGCTCTGGAATCGCCAATAATCAATCTGTGATGGGTTTTCATACCGTGACCTCGAATCTTCAAACTCAATTTAAAGAAACAAAACCAATCTGTCAAGGGGTTCTCTTGGGAGTGGGGAGTATGGTGCCCGAAAGGCGAGGGGAGATCGTTTCCCTGGGTATGCGATCGATTATTTCCGGCACCCTGGCGACCTGCATGGCCGGCGCCATTGTTGGCATTATTACCTAAGAGAACGAGCAAAAAAATATTGCAAATAGGGAAGGCTCAGGTTACTTTAAATTTAAAAGATTACAATTTTAAGGAGGGTAAAGTATGGAATTCAAAGGAAGCCGGACGGAAAAAAACTTATTAGCCGCCTTTGCCGGTGAATCCCAGGCTAGGAATCGCTATACCTATTTTGCCAGCGTTGCCAGGAAAGCGGGCTACGAGCAGATTGCGGCCATCTTTCTGGAAACGGCCGATAACGAAAAAGAACACGCCAAGCTCTTTTTTCAGTTGCTCCGGGGAGGAGAAGTGGAAATTCAAGCTGCCTACCCGGCCGGGGTCATCGGAGATACAGCTGCCAATCTCAAAGCCGCAGCCGCCGGGGAAAATTTGGAATGGACTACCCTTTACCAGAATTCCGCCAATGGGGCCAAGGAAGAAGGATTCATGGAAGCCTATCAAACCTTCAGCCAAGTAGCCAAGGTAGAAAAGTTCCACGAGTCCAGGTACCTGGCCCTGCTGAAAAATATCCAGGAAGGGACTGTTTTCAAGAAGACTACACCTGTGAAGTGGCACTGCCGGAACTGCGGTTATGTATTAGAAGGGAAAGAGGCGCCGGATAAATGTCCGGTCTGTGCGCATCCCCGAGCTCACTTCGAGGTCTTGGCGGAAAATTACTAAAAACCGGGTTCAAGGATTCGAGGGTTCAAGGATCCAAGTGATGGCGAATTTTAGAATTTCTATTCCGCAATCTGCCTTCCGAAATTTTTGCCCCTCGACCCCTCGGCCCCTCGAATCCTCGAACCCTATGAAAGAGCTCTTGCTCCTTGGCCTCCATTTTCCGGCGCTCATCCAGTGATCCCTCGTGGTCATAACCCAGAAGGTGGAGGATGCCATGGAGCATCAGAAAAAGAATTTCTTCTTCCGTTTTTCCACCTACGGCTTCAGATTGGCGTTTTGCCGTTTCTGCCGAGATGACCACATCCCCTAAAAGGTGAGGATTGAGCGCAGCTGGGTCACCAGATGCCATGGGGAAAGCGATAACGTTGGTAGGACGGTTGCGTTTAAAATACTGACGATTCAGGCGGGTGATCTCTTCATCATTTACGATGACGATGCTGACTTCGCTTTCGTCACATCCCAAGGCGTTTAAGATCTTCTTCGCCGCTCTTTTTATCCTCTGGGGGTCGATCGCGACCCGATTTTGCCGGTTGCTTATGAAAATCCCCATTATTCCTCTTCTTCCCGTGGCTTTCTTTGGCCGCTGGCAGCGGGTATTCCACCCGATGATGGTGGATGCCGGCCAGAATCGTGTTGAAACTTTTGGCAATCTGATGCAGGTCCTTAAGGGTCAATTCACATTCATCCAACTGACCATCCGTAAAAATATTGTTGATAATCCGCTGCACCAGGCCCTGCAAGCGAGCAGGGGTGGGTTGAAGGAGCGTCCTGGAGGCAGCTTCCACTGCATCGGCCAGTAAGACCAACCCGGCCTCTTTGGTTTGAGGTTTGGGTCCATGATACCGGTAAGCTCTCTCATCTACTTGCGCAATCTCCGGGTCTTCTTGATCTTTGGCCTTCTGGTAGAAAAAAGAGATTAGACTCGTCCCATGGTGCTGTTGAATGATGCTGCAGATCTTCTCCCCCAGCTTGTACTCTCGGGCCAGTTCCTGGCCATCTTTCACGTGAGATATCAGGATCAGGCTACTCATGCTTGGTGCCAATTTGTCATGCTTATTCTCCTGACTCCCCTGGTTCTCCACGAAGTAAAGAGGTTTGCTGATCTTACCAATGTCGTGGTAATAAGCGCTTACCCGCGCCAAAAGAGGGTTGGCATTGACGGACCGGGCAGCCGTCTCTGCCATGGTACTGACGATAACGCTGTGGTGGTAGGTTCCGGGGGCCTCCAGGATCATTCTTTTCAGCAAGGGATGGTTGAGGTTGGCCATCTCCAAAAGTTTGATGTTGGTGGTATACCCGAAAACCCATTCCACGAGTGGCAGAGTCCCCAGGACAACAACCGCTGCCACCTCTCCCCCCAAAAAGCCGAAGAGGAGGTCAAACCCAACCTCGGGGAAAACCCACTTTTGGCCGATCAAGTTCTGACAGAGAATCGCCATAACGTTCACCAGCCCCACTTTGGCCCCCGCTTTTAATAAGATGCTCCGATCCTCACAATAAGCTACGCTGTGGGCACCAACCACGCTGCCGATAAAAAAGTAGACCGAGAAGAAAAAGTTATTGCCCAGCAGCCAGCCAGCGAACGGACTGGCCACCACGGAGAAGACCAAAGCGGTTTCTGAGTTGAGTATGATGCGCACCAGCATGGCTCCGGCGGCAATCCCAATCCCATAAACGTAAGCGGAAGGGGGAATTTCCGGCAAGGCCTGGCCGACGAAGGGAAAGACCACCAGACTGACCTTGGTTACGAATAGAAGGGCCACCAAAAGAAGGGTAAGGAAGAGCAGGTCCTTATCATTGGGGGAGAACTTGCGGATGTTTGCGGCGGCGAATTCAAAGAGGATGGCCAATAGGAGAAACACCAGCAAGCTGATCCCCAAGGCTTGGGCTGGAAGAAGTAAGCCCACGGAGGAAGCTAAAAGCAAAAGAAGGCTAATCCGCCTCCAGGGAAATTGGCGCAGCCCACCCCGCTTACCTCCGGGCTGTGGTGCAATCTTGCGTTTAACCAGGGTTATCAGCTTCGTAAGAGGCCTCTTTTTGCGGTATCCACCGTTATTTATTGCCGCCTTGGTCAATCCGACTCCTCCAGCTGGGCCGACTTTTTATGCTCGTTCTCTTTCAGGAGAGTTTTTCTTCCGGCCTTGAACCTCGTAGGCTCTGATGATTTCTTGAACCAGGGGATGCCGCACAACATCCACTTCCGTGAAATAGCTGAAGTGAATCCCTTCGATCCCGGCCAGGACTTCCCGGGCTTCGATCAAACCAGACACTTTACCCGCCGGTAGATCTGTCTGGGTAATGTCACCCGTGATCACGGCCTTGGAACTGAACCCCAGACGGGTGAGAAACATTTTCATCTGTTCTGACGTCGTGTTCTGAGCTTCATCCAGAATTACGAAAGAATCATTGAGCGTGCGCCCTCGCATAAAAGCCAAAGGTGCTACTTCGATGACCCCTTTCTCCGAAAGCCGCGAAACCGTCTCAAAATCCATCATGTCGTGCAAGGCATCATAAAGAGGGCGCAAATAAGGATTAACCTTCTCTAAGAGGTCGCCGGGAAGGAATCCTAACTTTTCCCCGGCTTCCACGGCTGGTCGAGTGAGGATAATGCGGTGAACTTCTTTTTTGGTCAAGGCAGCCACCCCCATGGCCATGGCCAGGTAGGTTTTCCCCGTTCCCGCCGGACCAATACTGAAAACAATATCATAGCTCCGAATGGCGTCGATGTAGAGTTTTTGCGCCAAACTTTTGGGGGTAATCAGACGACGCTTGGAAGAAATATAAACCGTATCTAAAAATATATCCTTCAGTTTGACCGAATTATCCCCGGAAAGAATGCGGATGGCGGAAAGAATATCGTTCGGGTAGATGGGATGACCCTTCCGTAAAATATCGTAAAGCTCCCCAAGGAGCCTTTCGGCGAGTTGCGCGGAAACCCGATCCCCGAAGATCGCTAAGGTATTCCCCCGGGCATGAATCTCCACCCCAATGCTTTTCTCGATGAGCTTTAAATTACCGTCTTTTTCCCCACAGAGAAGCTGAAGAGTGGATGGATCTTCAAAATGAACCCGGCCGGCGGGGGCTTCTTCCATTTTGGCTTTCAAGCCGATTTATTCTCCGAGATTCCCCCCCAGAAAAACCAAAGCGCTGGCAAAGATGGGGATATTTATTAAATTTGGATGGATCGCCATTCCTAAAAGAAAAATGCCCTCATTAGGATGAGGGCAATCCTATAACTCCATGCTTTTTGATCAAGATCCGTCAGGCTTCATGATCAACATAAACTAATATTATCATAATTTTCAGCGTCAAGCAATAATTTTCCTTGAATCACTCCCACGGGTGATTTAGGATATATTCTAAAGAAACTGCCATTGAGTCATAAATTTAATAGGACGCAGATTTACGCAGATAACCGCAGATAATTATTTTCTTTTTAGTTTATCCTGATAATTTGTGTACATCCGTATCCAAAAGGAATTTCCTATACAATTAAATTATTGAATCATCGAGATATTTTGATTAATTGTGCACGGTGTTCTCAGAGTAATCTGCGGTGAACCGCTGTTAATTACATGAAAACCATCAAAAAGAAAATTTCGGGCGCTTCATCCCCAAAAGAAAAAACCTTTAAAAAACGAAATGTTGCCGACCTGCTGGCCATCATGGCCAAGCTCCGTGGCCCTTCGGGTTGCCCTTGGGATAGGGAACAGACCGAAAACACCCTTAAAAAATACCTGATAGAAGAAGCTTACGAAGTGCTTGAAGCCATCGAAATGAATAATCCCGATGAGCTAAAAGAAGAACTGGGAGACCTCCTTTTGCAGATTATTTTCCTTTCCCGTATAGCCGAAGAAAAAGAACAATTTAACTTTTTAGAGGTGGTCCACATTCTCGGTGAAAAATTGATCCGGCGTCACCCGCATGTCTTCTCCCCAACTGGAAAGATTCCTGGTAAAGGCCAGCCCAAGGATGCCCAATCGGTCGTGGAAATTTGGAAGTATGTAAAAGAAAATGAAGAAAAAAGATCGGAAAAAACTTCGCGAATCGATGTTCTCCCCCTTTCCCTTCCGGCACTTGAACGCGCCCAGAGGATGTCGGCAAAAGTTTCCCGTGCCGGCTTTGACTGGCCGAATGTTGATGGGGTTTGGAAAAAAGTTCTGGAAGAACTGGCTGAGTTGGAAAAGGCGGGGCAAGAAACCTCTTTGGAACGAGTCGAAGAAGAATTGGGGGATCTTTTCTTCACCTTAGTCAATTGGGCTCGTTTTAAGGGAATCTCCGCCGAAGAAGCACTGCGGAAAGCCAACCGCCGCTTTGCCAACCGTTTCCGGCAGGTGGAGTTGGGATTGCAACGCAGAGGACGTACACCGGAAGAAGCAACTCCGGATGAGATGGATCAACTTTGGAATGAAGCCAAAAAAAGAAGGCTTAAGGAGTAGGGCCTCGGGACTTACGCCTTTTACCTTACACCCTATACACCCTATTTATTTTTATGAAATCTGTCCATCGCCTCTTGAGGTCCTTCAGCGACCAGAATTTCTACGGCCTGCGCACCTTTCTCCACCGCTTCTTGGAATTCTTTCCTTTCCTGCTCCAGCAAAGGTTCTAAGACATAATCGGCCGGGTCTAAATTTCGTTCAAGAGGCTTTCCGATTCCTACCTTCACCCTCTGAAAACTGTCGCTTCCTATAGCCTCAGCAATGGATTTGATTCCCTTATGGCCGCCGTGCCCTCCCCTTACCCGAATACGAATTTTCCCCCAAGGCAGGTCCAGGTCATCTTGCAAGACGACTAAATCTTCAGGTTGGATTTGGAAGAACCGGAGAAGCCGGCTGACGGCATCTCCGGAAAGGTTCATATAAGTCAGAGGTTTGGCCAGGATTACCGCTACCTTCCCAATCTTGCCCCGACCGTAAACGGACTTTAAACCCCTCTGAGAAAGCTTGATTCCATGTTGCTTCGCCAAGCGTTCTACAAGATCGAAGCCCATGTTGTGGCGTGTCCAGCGGTAATTCCGCCCAGGGTTTCCCAAGCCCACGATGAGCTTCACCCCACCTCCTCAAAGAAAAGCTACTCCTTGCCTTCCTTAGCCCCCTTGGTTTCTTTGGTTTCTTTGGCTTCTTCGGTTTCTTCCTTCTTTTCTCCGATCCGCTCGGGCTGGGCAACCTCCCGTTCACCCCCCGGAGCAGCCACAATTTCTTCGTATTTGGCTTCGGAAATGGGCGGGGTTACGCTGGCCACCGTGAAATTGGTCTCGGCGACGATCTCAAATTTGCTGGAAGAAAGAATGTCCTGCACGTGCAGAGAATCCCCAATCTGCAATCCGCTTACGTCCACTTCGATGAACTCCGGAATATCCGTGGGCAGGCAGCGAACTCGAACTTCGCGCCGGGGTTGTTCCAGGATACCGCCAGATTTCGTTCCTTCGGCTTTGCCCGTCAGATGGATAGGAACCTCGACCTCAATCTTCTCGTCCATCGCCACAGCATAAAAATCAGCATGGAGATAGTTTCTCATGAGCGAATGGACTTGAAGGTCTTTCAACATGACCACTCTACTGCCAATCTTCTCGCTTCCAGGTCCGATCATTTTCAATCCGATCAGGGTATTTTCTCGCGCTCCGCTGGTCAATATTTTCTTCAGCTCCTCCGGGTTGAGGCTCAAGCAATAAGTCTCCATTGCGCGTCCATAGAGTACCGCCGGGATTTTACCCTCACGCCGGATTCGATGAGCTGCCCCTTTTCCTTTCTCCGTCCTTAAAAAAACCTCCAATTCTCTCTGCTCCATGATACCTCCCTTAAACGAATAAAGAGCTCACTGAATCATTACAGTGAATTCTTTTAATAGCTTCGGCTAAAAGTTTTCCTACGGATAAAACTCTGAACTTGGGATTGGACAAGGCTTCGGGTTTCAGGGGTATGGTGTTGGTAACCGTAACCTCCTCGATGATCGATTCTTGCAACCGTTTCACCGCCGGCCCTGACAAAACCGGATGCGTACAACAGGCTACAACCTTCGCGGCGCCCTTAGACGCCAGGGCGGAAGCCGCTTCTACCAAGGTTCCTGCTGTGTCTACGATATCATCAAGAATAACGGCCTGCAAATCCTTGACTTCTCCAATAATGTTCATAAATTTGGCCACGTTCGGGCCTTCCCGGCGTTTGTCGATGATGGCCAACCCTGCCTTTAATCTTTTGCCAAAGGCCCGGGCCCTTTCCACACCTCCAGCGTCCGGGGAAACAATGACCATATCGCCATGAAAGCCGGTTCGGATGTGATCTAATAACACCGGCGCAGCAAAGAGGTGGTCCACGGGTATATTGAAAAATCCCTGGATTTGCCCGGCATGGAGGTCTACCGTCAGAACACGGTGGGCTCCTGCGGCCGTAATCAGGTCAGCCACCAGTTTGGCCGTGATCGGTGCTCGGGGCGAAACTTTTCTATCCTGGCGGGCATAGCCGTAATAGGGGAGAACGGCGGTTATGCGGTCGGCCGAGGCTCTTTTCAGGGCATCAATCATGATCAGGAGTTCCATTAAGTTGGTATTCCCCGGGGTACAGGTGGATTGAATGACGAATACATCCATGCCCCGTACACTTTCATCAATGTCCACCTGGATCTCGCCGTCACTAAAATTCCGTACATCGGCCTGGCCCAGGTGAGTACCCAAAAAACTACAAATTTCCTGGGCTAATGGAACATTGGAATTCCCCGAAAAGATCCGCATGCGATCCACCCTTTTATCTCCTCTCTTCTTCAAGAACGCTATAAATTCCCTTTTCTGGCTGGGGCGGGAGGATTCGAACCTCCGAATGCGGGTTCCAAAGACCCGTGTCTTACCGCTTGACGACGCCCCAGCGAAATTATATCAGGACACAGATTTTCACAGATAAACCCAGATATTTTTCTTTTGTTTCTATAAATTGATGATCTCGTAAAAAGTCATCAAAAAAATAAATTTCTTTGCTTTGGATTAAATTCCTCGGCAAATGATTGTTTTCCACCCGGTTGGTAAAGTGATGACCTTTTCCGTCTGTTCGGCCTCCTTTTTCGATGAAAAAATTCCATAGGTCACGGGGCCGCTTCCAGTCATCAGAGCCCCTTGGGCCCCTTTGGCCAACAATTCTTCTTTCATCCGCCTGATCTGCGGAAACATCAAAAAAGCCGCTGCTTCCAGGTCATTGCGCATAACCGGCAAGATTTCTGTGATATCCACGTAAGAATCCTTTAGGGGTATAGGTTCTTTTCCTTTATTGGACAAACGCTCATAGGTTGCATAAGCCCAGGCTGTGGATATGGGGAAAGGAGGAATCAGCATAAGGAACCAGATCGGTTCGGGAAAGCCAACCGGGGTCAACCTTTCCCCAATGCCCCCGGCTAGGGCCGGCTTCTGGAAGATAAAAAACGGTACATCCGCCCCGATCTTCATCCCCAGAGCCATCAACCGGTCCCGGGCCCAGCCTGTTTCCAGGAGGTCGTTCAGGCCCATCACTACCGTGGCAGCATCACTGCTTCCTCCGCCCAAGCCGGCGGCCACAGGAATTCTTTTTTTCAACCGAATTTTTAAACCCCTTTGAATTCCCAACTCCTCGAAAAAAACTTGAGCCGCACGGCAGGCCAGATTTTCCATTCCTTCTGGAATTCCCTTTCCGTCGGCAACCAGCTTAATCCCCTGCCCCTCCAGGCTTATTTCCACTTCATCACCAAGATCAACCCGGTGCATCAGAGTTTGAAGCTCATGATATCCATCCGGCCTTTTGCCCAGTATTTCCAGATAGAGGTTAACTTTTGCCGGGGCCAGAAATTTCATTATTCTTTCGGAACGCGGAGAGTGACATATAGATTTCTCTCTCCCCGCTTGATAAAGAAGCGGATGATCTCTCCTTTCTTGATTTTACTTATTGCCGCCTGATAATCGCTGAGTTTGCGGATGGCCTGACCATTGATCTCGTGGATAATATCTCCCCGGTGAATTCCAGCTTCATCGGTCGCGCTTCCAGGCTCCACTTGAGTGACCACCACTCCCCCGGGTTCACCCAGACGGAGCTGTCGAGCAATCTCGGGAGTGATCTCCTGGACACTCATCCCCAGTTCAAGTTTGGTTTTTTCGGCAGCAGGAGGCAAGGCCTCATCCTTGAGTTCCCCCACTTTTAATTTCAACGTTAGGGGCTTCCCTTCCCGCAGGACCATAGCCTCCACTTCCTTACCCACGGGGGTAGAAGCCACGACGCGCGGCAGTTCATTCATCTCGTCAATGTCTTTGCCGTTAAACTTCATAATGATATCTCCCCGGCGGATTCCCCCCGCTTCCGCGGCACTTCCAGGGATGATGTCGGCCACCAACGCCCCTTTGCTCTGCTCCAGACCGAAAGATTTGGCTAAGTCGGGGGTAAGTTTCTGCACATAAACTCCTATGCCCCCGCGAGTGACTTTTCCTTTCTTTTGCAGTTGGGAGATGATTTCTTTGGCCACATTGATCGGAATGGCAAAGCCGATTCCCTGGCCGGTGGCCACGATAGCCGTATTGATCCCTACGACTTCTCCGCTAAGGTTGAACAAGGGACCGCCGCTGTTTCCGGGATTGATCGAAGCGTCGGTCTGGATGAAGTCATCGTAAGGCCCGGAGCCGATTACCCTACCCTTGGCACTAACGATGCCCACGGTCACGGTTTGAGCAAGCCCAAAGGGGTTGCCGATGGCCATAACCCATTCGCCAATCTCCAACTTGTCTGAATCTCCCAATTCTACCACGGGCAAATCTTTCCAAGATTTAATCTTGATCAGAGCCAGGTCGGTCTTTTGATCCCGACCGATGACTTCGGCTGGAAATTCCTTGTCCGTCGAGAGGCGCACTCGAATCTCACTGGCTCCTTCGATTACATGATTGTTGGTGATGATGTGTCCCTCGCGATCGATGATGAAGCCCGAGCCCAATGACCGTTGGACATAGTCTCTTGGGGGAATATCACCGAAAAACCGCTCAAAAAAATCTTCCCCGAAGAAGTCCCGGAATGGGTCTCGTTCCCGGGAGGGCGGGGAAAAATGCCGAAAAACTCTTCCACCCCCTTTGATCACCTTGGTGGTGCTGATGTTCACCACCCCCGGCTTGACTCTTTTGGTGAGCTCCACAAATATATTCGGGGTTAAAGAAGAAGATGGATGGGTTGAGAGACTTACCTTCTTCGCCCCTAAAAATTCTGTGGCCTTTGCTGAAGGCCGGACTTGAAGATTCAAGGCAATCAATATCCCGCCTACCAGGGCGATGATGGCCACGAAGACGAGCATTCCGGCTCCGAACCTCCTTGGGGTTGGCCCGAGCCGTTCATTTCCTATTGCCATGCTACTACCTTTCCTTTCTTCCATGCGCCTATTGCCTTAGGTCTTTTCTTTCGCCTTGCGCCTTACGCCAATGCTTTATTATATATCATTCTTTTACTTCCCGGATATAGCGCCAGCGAAGGTCGGTAAGAATATTTTCCATCAATCCTTCTTCAGCGGGCTTCAAATTCCCTCGGGTTTTTTCTTTGAGCATCCCCAGGATATCGATGGTCTGTTTGGCTAAAGGAAGGTCCTTCTCGCGTTTCTGGGTCACCGGATCGGGAACTTCTCCCAAATGCAAGAGGGCCGATGTGCTCAGAGAAAAGATAAAGGAAGAAAAGTCGATAAGGGGTTGGGATGTTGGGAATTCTTCGGTTTCCCCGCTTCCCCCCTTCGCCGTTTCTCCCTGCTGGGAAGAACCCCTTCGGTCGCGAATGGTGAATCCTTTTTTTTCGTCTCTTTCTTCCATGGTACCCCCGGAAAGCGTAGGCTTTACGCTTTACTTTTTATATCTTACACCTTGTACCTTTCGCCTTTAACCTTACGCCTTATACCTTGCGCCTCAGGCCTTTTTATTCTTCAACCCTTTCCCCCCCATGGTGCGGCGGGTGTAAAGCACCCGTTGAATCACCGTTAGGTTGGTGAAAATGGCTAAAATCCATACAACGATGGGCATAATCGTGGGGATTGCTGCCCCGAAAAAAATCAGCAGGATGCGTTCCGGCCTCTCCATAATTCCCACATTGCACTGCGGAATGATGGTTTCCGCCCGGGCTCTGGTGTAGGGAACCAACGCGGTGCCCATTAAACTCAGCCCCATCAGCACCTGGTATAGGATGATCCCATGCCGCGAATAAAAAATGAGTAAACCGACCAAAAGGCTGAGGTCGGAGTAACGATCAATAACTGAATCTAAGAATGACCCAAAGGAGCTGGCCTCGTTGCAATTCCGAGCCATGGCTCCGTCTAAGATGTCGAAAAAACCCGCCAGAACGATCAGACTGGCTCCCTGAAGCCACTCCCCTTCGGCCAAAGCCCATGAAGCGAACCCGTTCACACCCAGCCCGATGAACGTCAGCGTATTGGGTTTTAAACCCATCCTCTGGATCAAGCGGGATGTACGGTACAGGAAGGGATCGAGCTGGTCCCCGAGCTTTGCCTTGAGCATGGAAGAATATGACCCTACCTCTCGCGAAGGCCGCGGATGAACTCCTCAACCATCTGACGACCCAGTGGGTCTGGTACTTGTTGGGGTGGGTGCTTCATGGCATAAGCCGAGACCGAGGTTAGAGGTCCTCCAATCTTCCGCTCCCTGGCTAATTGGCAACAGCGAATGGCATCGATGGTCACTCCGGCGCTGTTGGGAGAATCCTCCACGGAAAGGCGCAGCTCCACGTTCAAGGGCACTCCTCCGAACCCCCTTCCCTCGATGCGCAGGAAGCAGACCTTATTATCTTTCTGCCAGGGAACATAATCGCTCGGGCCAATGTGGATGTCTTGGGCGTTGAGGGGATAGTCCAAGAGGGATTGTACCGCCTCTGTTTTAGAGATTTTTTTCGAACGTAGCCGACTCTGGTTGAGCATGTTCAGGAAATCGGTGTTGCCGCCCGTATTCAGTTGATAGGTACGGTCAATCTTTACTCCCCGGTCGACGAATAGCTGGGTCAAGGCTCGGTGAAGGATTGTGGCTCCCAGCTGGGCTTTCACGTCATCTCCGACGATGGGGATTTGCCGTTCCGCAAAGCGCTTTCCCCACTCCGGACTGGAAGCAATGAAGACCGGGATACAATTGATCAAGCTCACGCCCGTGTTCAGGCAACAGGTGACGTAAAAGCGAGTCGCTTCCTCCGAGCCCACGGGAAGGTAGTTCAGCAGGATTTCTGCGCCGCTCTCCCGCAGAACTTTTTCCACGTCGCATGGTTTTTCATCGGCCAGTAAAAAGGTTTGGTCATCTGGATATTCCCGCATATGGCTGGAAATGCCATCGAATACGTGGCCCATTTGCACGGTCGTTTTCGAATTGGACACTTGGGAGCTGATTACCCGCGTACAATTTGGCAGGGCGAAGATCGCTTCACAAAGGGGTTTCCCCACCTTCCGCTTGTCCACGTCGAAGGCTGCGACCACCTCCATATCGCCAGGCTGGTAGCCCTCCAAATCATAATGCATGAGTCCCAATTTCTCCGAACCTTCGTGCCTGCGGTAATATTCAATTCCCTGAATCAAAGAGCTGGCGCAATTGCCCACCCCCACGATCGCTAACCTTATCTTTTCCATCAATTCAGCCCCTCTTTTGGGAATCTCACCTGGATTTTTCCCCTCCGTCTTTGATGAATGCCGCCCGGCCAGTGAACCCCCAAGGTCCTTCTCACGCGAGACAGACCTTCTTTTCCTTACGAGGCCCAGGAAACGGTCACTTGGCCATTTGGGGCATCCACAAAGAATGCGGACCCTTCCTTCCAGTGGAGGGTAATGGGAATCTTTACCCGTTCGTCGATCCGCCGTTTCAGAAAACGGGCACCATATTTTAAACTAAACCCTATCTCTACCAGAGACTCAAGCGCTGCTTCTGTAAAGACAAAGGATTTCCCCTGGGAAGCGAGGCTCTGACGAATCCGCCCCAAATACCGCTGGGTAATTTCTCTTACTTCTTCCCGTGTTAGAGGAGAAAAAACTATAATGTCGTCGATCCGGTTGAGAAACTCCGGGGAGAAATGGTTTTCTACTTCCTTCAAAATCGCCTTCTTCACTTCGGTCAGACGCTGAGTATCCACCAAAAACCCCAAGGGCTTCAGGAAACGTTTGAATTCATCCGATCCCAAGTTGGAGGTCATGATGATGACCGTATCGCTAAAATAGACCCTTCTTCCCCGGCCATCGGTCAAAAAACCCTCATCGAATACCTGTAGGAAAAGGCTGAGCACGTGCGGATGAGCTTTTTCCACCTCGTCCAGAAGAACAACGGTGTAAGGATTATCGCGCACTTGGTTGGTCAGGATTCCGCCCCGCTCGGAGCCGACGATCCCTCGAGGCATGCCGATAAGCTTGTCCACGGAGATCGTTCCATCCCGGTACTCCGACATATCCAGGCGGACCATTTTCTTTTCATCCCCGAAAAGAAACTCGGCTAAAGTTTTAGCCAACTCCGTTTTCCCCACCCCCGTTGGGCCGAGAAAAAGAAGCACCCCATCCGATCGTTCAAAATTCTCTTTCAAGGGCCCTTTATTCAAGCGGAGGTTTCGAGCCAAGGCCGATATAGCCTCCTTCTGCCCTACGACCCGGATGGCCAGGGTTTCTTCCATATCCCTGAACTGGTCCGTGGTATCCCGAAAAACCATCTCCCGGGGAATGCGCGTCTCCTGGGAGATAACCTGGATAACATCATTGCCGAAAACAGGTCGGCTGGAATTTTCGATCTCCACCTTCACCGAAGCTGTGTCCAGCCAGTTGATGACCTTATCGGGGAGCCGCAAGTTATGCTGATATCGCGGGGCCATCGAGAGGGCAACTTCAATGGCCTCGTCGCTGATTCGCACCGAATAATTTTTTTCCAAGCGAGGGCGAATGCCCCGCAGAATCTCTCGCGCCTCATTCGAGGTAGGTTCTTGGATGGTGACAACGCGAAAACGCCTGGCCAGAGCTTCATCTTCAGCGATGTGAATTTTATACTCACTGGCCGTAGTGGCCCCGATCATCTGTACTTCTCCCCTGGCCAGAGTGGATTTGAAGATCGTGGCTGCGTCCGTGGGAACCCCCAGGGCGGTCCCGGCTCCAATCAAGGTATGGGCCTCATCCACGAAAAGAATCAAATTTTGCCGGCGTTTGACCTCTTTGATTACATTTTCGATGCGATCTTCGAACATCCCCCGAAACATGGTCCCAGCCACCAGGGTGTTCATCTGCAGGTTGACGATTTGAAAATTGCGCAGCCGCTTCGGTACGCTCTCCGGCTCCTTCTCCAGTTTGCTCGCCAGACCTTCTGCCACCGCCGTCTTGCCCACGCCGGGTTCACCGAGGATCATGACCGAATTGGGGCGATCGCGGTGGCAGAGAATCTCCATAATTTGTTGAATTTCACCCTCTCGGCCGATAATGGGAGGAAGCTTCCCCAAGCGGGCCAGTTTGTTCAGATTCACTCCGAAGTTATTCAGATAGGGGGGGAGGTCATATCTTTTCTTGAATTCTTCGTTTTTTTCCTCCAGCACCTTGTCTTGGACGGATATGATGCGGGTAACGGCTGTAGGTTCAACCCCCATTCCCCGCAAGATGCGCACCGGAATATTGTGGCCCTCCTGGAAAATGGCTTTGAGAAAATCCGTCGTTTCGATTACCTTCCGGCCAGAATTAATCGCCGAATCCCAGGCCAACTTAAAAATGGTTTTGGTTGAAGGGGGAACTTTCATTCCCCCTGCCAAAGGTTGTTTGGAGGTATTCAAATACTCTTGAAGAGAACTGATTACTTTCCGGGGGCTGACATTGAGTTTATCGGCAATGTCGGAAAAAAGGGACGATTCCACTTCCATGATGGCCCAAAAAATATGCTCCACCCCCAGGTAATGGTGCTGGCGCTTCTGGGACTCCTCAATCGCCGAGGCCAGAACCCGGTGGGCCTTATCGGAGAGGTAATCTTTATAGTTGCTCAGGTCTATCATGGATCAAATTTTTTAACCTCTTCCCTTAGGGTTCCAACGCCAATGGCGCTCCTCCCGTGGGTTCTGGGGGTTCAATTGTTTCAGTTCTCCTAAGATCTCTTTGGAATGATCATCTAAATTATGGGGTATGACGATTTTTACTGCGATGACCAGGTCTCCCCGACCCCCCCCACAAAAAGATGGGACTCCCCTCTTAGCCAGGCGCAATTGCTCTCCCTCCTGCACCCCTGAAGGAATCGTCACCCTTGCTGTACCCTCCAGGGTAGGAACTTTAATCTCAGTACCTAAAGCTGCTTCCCAAATGGTTAAAGGAACAATTAAATGCAAATCATCCCCTTTTCTCTGAAAATAGGGATGCTTTGACACTCTAATCGTCGCAATCAGGTCACCATTCAGCCCACCGTTCTTTCCTGCCTGCCCCATTCCTTTCAGAAATATGCGGCAGCCATCGTTCACGCCAGGCGGAACCTGCAGGCGAATTTGATCTTTTTGCATCATCCGCCCTCTCCCACAACAGGTTCGGCAAGGGTGACTGGGAATCTTTCCCTTTCCATGGCAATGTGGGCATTTTCCCGCAAAAGTTGCCGGGGGAAGTCCGATCTGTACTTGGCCAGCTCCGCCACAGCGGCCGCAGATTTTCCGGTGCCCAGCAGGGTCAGCTCCCGTGCCCGAACAGGAGAAACACGGAATCTCTCGCCCGACTTGGGTTTCCGTTATTTTTCCCCCCATCGCTTCTTCAAATGTAATTTCTAAAGCACAATGGACGTCTCTTCCTTTTTGGGGTTGCTGGATAGCGGCTACTTCGGCCGTGCCCAAGTATTTCCCCAGGACATCCTCAAAGCCTTCGAAATGACAATCCTCTTCCTCCTCTTCCTCTACGTCGTAGTCCCAAGCCAAGTCGAGGGAAGAAAGTTCCACTCCCGAACGATCGTATTTTTCCCTCTTTTCCTTGTTCGACAAAATCTCGTAAGCTTCAGAGATTTCTTTGAAACAAGATTCCGCAGTCTTATTGCTAGGATTGGGAATGAACTGATACGTTCGGGTTAATTTTTGGAATGCTTTCTCGATCTCCCCTGGGGTAGCGCCCCGGCGAATTCCTAAAATGTCGTAGTAATCTTTCCGCGAAGCCATCTATAGTATCGAATGATCTGCCAATCTCTTGCCCAATATCCACGCTGTTTTTACCTTATACCATAAGCTGATCTTCTTTTTCAACCCAAAAGATGAGAAAAAAAGGGGGACCCTCTCGATCCCCCCTGTTGAAGAAAATCATTTCTTCTCTTCAAATTCAGCGTCCACAACATCCTCGTCAGGCCGCCCGGCTCGGGCTCCTCCGGGAGCACCCTCGGCCTTTTGTTTGGAGGAAGTTTGCTGGTACATGATTTCGGCCAGATGATGGGAGGCTTTGGTTAATAGCTCCATCTTTTCCCGAATTCTTCCCATATCCCCGCTGGCGATCGCTTCCTTGGCCTCCTTGATCGCACTTTCGATGGCATTCACCTCGCTGACGGGAATCTTTTCCCGATGCTCATTTAGGGTCTTTTCGGTGTTATAGACCAAAGCATCGGCCTGGTTGCGCAGCTCAACTTCCTGCCGGCGACGTTTATCCTCTTCGGAATGGGCCTCTGCTTCCTTAACCATATTCTCCACTTCATCCTTGGCCAAACCGCTGGAGGCCGTGATGGTAATGGCCTGGTGCTTCCCCGTGGCCATGTCTTTGGCCGAAACATTAAGGATTCCATTCGCGTCAATGTCAAAAGTTACTTCCACCTGAGGGACTCCCCTGGGAGCTGAAGGAATGCCCATTAAATGAAATTTCCCCAGGGTTCGGTTGTCTCGGGCCATGTCTCGTTCTCCCTGCAGGACATGAATCTCGACGCTGGTTTGATTGTCTGCGGCCGTGGAGAAAATCTCACTTTTCTTTGTGGGAATCGTCGTATTGCGGTCGATCAGCCGGGTCATGACGCCGCCCAAGGTCTCGATCCCCAGGGAAAGAGGCGTTACATCAAGGAGAAGGACATCTTTTACTTCTCCTCCCAAAACCCCAGCTTGAACCGCCGCACCCAAGGCAACAACCTCATCCGGGTTTACTCCTTTATGCGGTTCCTTGCCGAAGAATTGGCGCACTAACTCCTGAACTTTAGGGATGCGCGTCGACCCACCCACCAAAACCGCTTCATCAATTTGATTGGGTTTCAATCCGGCATCCTCCAAGGCTTGCCGGCAGGGAGGAAGGGTCTTTTCCAAAAGGTCCATGACCAGGGACTCGAATTTGGCCCGCGTGAGCTTGAAGTTCATATGCTTGGGGCCTGAGGCATCCGCCGTGACAAAAGGCAAGGAGATCTCCGTCTCCATGGTGGAAGAGAGTTCGATCTTCGCTTTCTCCGCCGCCTCCCTGAGCCGCTGGAGAGCCATGAGGTCCTTGCTCAGGTCGATCCCTTGATCTTTTTTAAATTCCGCAATCAACCACTCGATAATCCGGTGGTCCAGATTGTCTCCACCCAAATGGGTATCCCCGTTGGTGGACTTCACCTCCACCACGTTATCGCCCACTTCCAGAATGGAGATGTCGAAGGTTCCACCCCCGAAGTCATAGACGGCGATGGTTTCATCTTTCTTTTTATCCAGGCCATAGGCTAAGGCCGCAGCCGTGGGTTCATTGATGATCCGCCGCACGTTCAGGCCGGCGATCGTCCCCGCGTCCTTGGTGGCTTGCCGCTGGCTGTCATTGAAGTAGGCTGGGACCGTGATAACGGCATCCGTAATTTTTTCCCCCAGGTATTCCTCGGCAGATTTTTTTAGTTTTTGCAGCACCATGGCCGAGATCTCCGGGGGCGAATACTCTTTATCCCTGGTCTTTATTCGAACCCCTCCACTATCATCCCTGACCACTTTATAAGGAACCATCTTCATTTCTTCGTTGACTTCCTCATACCGCCGACCCATAAATCGTTTGATAGAATATACCGTATTCTCCGGGTTGGTCACTGCCTGCCTTTTAGCCACTTGACCCACCAGGCGATTTCCGTCTTTGGTAAAGGCCACTACCGACGGTGTTAAACGGCTTCCCTCTTCATTGATGATGACTTTTGGCTCCCCTCCTTCCATTACCGCTACAACGGAAAGGGTCGTTCCCAAATCGATTCCAATAATTTTGGCCATTTTCCATCCTCCAAATATTCTAGCCCCTCATCAGAGCTGAAGATAAAAACCAACTTTACAAATTCCTTTTAAAACTTAATCACTTTCCATAGGCTTGTCAAGTAAACCCGGAAAAAAGAGTTGAGAGTAATTTAGTTCGGAGTTCGGAGATTTTTTACTCCGAACTCAAAACCCCGAACTCCGAACTTTATTCTTTTAGGCCTGAGCCGGTGTTACCCGGCCTCTCCCCTTGGAAATTTTCTTGTGGAAAGTTAATTCCTTACCAGGGGCGGCATCTATTTCGATCACATCTCCTTCAGAAAAATCCCCTTTAAGAACTTTCAGCGCCAGGGGATCCTGGATCAATCGCTGGATGGCCCTCTTTAAGGGCCGGGCACCATAGACCGGGGCAAACCCTTCCTTGGCCAGAACCTCTTTGGCCCGTTCAGTGAGCTGGAGGTCCATTTTTCGTTCGACCAGCCTCTTTTTTAAGTTTCTCAATTGAATCTCCACGATATCTTTTATATTTTCGATAGTTAAAGAATGAAAAATAATGATATCGTCCACCCGGTTAAGGAATTCCGGTTTAAAATGAGCCCTCAAGGCTTCCAACACCCGGCGGCGCATCTCTTCATGTTCGCGGGCCCCAAGGTCCTGGATCCATTGACTCCCAATATTGGAAGTCATAATCAATACCGTATTTTTAAAGTCAACTGTTCTTCCCTTGCCATCCGTAAGGCGGCCGTCGTCCAATATCTGCAGCAAAACATTGAAAACTTCGGCATGGGCCTTCTCCACTTCATCGAAGAGGACAACGGAGTAAGGTTTCCGGCGAACGGCTTCGGTCAGATATCCTCCCTCTTCGTATCCCACGTAACCTGGGGGCGCCCCGATCAATCTGGCGACGGAGTGCTTTTCCATGAATTCAGACATGTCGATGCGCACCATGGCTTGTTCGTCATCAAATAAAAATTCTGCCAGCGCTCTGGCCAATTCCGTCTTTCCTACCCCGGTGGGCCCCAGGAAAATAAAGGAACCTATCGGACGATTGGGGTCCTGAAGGTCGGCACGCGCGCGGCGCACCGCGTTAGCAACCAAACGGATGGCTTCCTCTTGACCTACCACCCGGTTCTGCAAGCGGGATTCCATCTTCAAGAGTTTTTCGACTTCCCCCTCCATCATTTTGGTCACGGGAATGCTCGTCCACTTGGCCACCACTTCGGCAACGTCTTCGGCCTCCACCTCTTCCTTCAGCATCTTCTGTTCCTTTTGCAGTTCAGCCAGCGCCTGGTTCTCTTTTTCCAATTTTTTCTGCAGCTCCCCGATCCGGCCGTAACGAATCTCAGCCACCTTGGCCAGGTTTCCTTCCCGTTCGGCCTGTTGTTCTTCGCGTTTGGTTTCATCGATCTGCTCTTTTAAGGAACGGATTTTCTGAATTGATTCTTTTTCCCGCTGCCAATGCACTTTCATGGCTTCTCCGGAAGCCTTCAGTTCGCCCAATTCCTTTTCGATCTTCTCTAAACGCTCCCGGGAAGGACGATCTTTCTCTTTGAGAAGCGCCTGCCGTTCAATTTCCAGTTGAGTTATTTTCCGTTCCACTTCGTCGACTTCTACGGGCATGCTGTCGATTTCAATCCGCAGCCGGGAGGCTGCTTCGTCGATCAAGTCGATCGCTTTATCCGGTAAAAACCGGTCGGAAATATAACGATGGGATAGCGTGGCCGCAGCGACGATAGCCGAATCCTGGATGCGCACCCCATGGTGGACTTCGTAACGCTCCTTAAGCCCCCGTAAAATGGCAATGGTGCCCTCCACCGTTGGCTCCGTGACCATCACGGGTTGGAAGCGCCTCTCCAGGGCAGCATCTTTTTCCACGTGCTTGCGGTATTCATTGATGGTCGTGGCTCCTACACAACGCAGTTCACCCCGGGCTAAGGCGGGTTTCAGCATATTCGAAGCATCCATCGCTCCTTCAGCCGCTCCGGCTCCTACGAGGGTGTGTAACTCATCGATGAACAGGATGACCTCCCCCTCGGCTTCGGTAATCTCTTTGAGAAGGGCCTTTAACCGGTCTTCGAACTCCCCTCGGTATTTGGTTCCGGCAATGAGAGCTCCCAGGTCCAAGGCTACCAGACGTTTGTTCTTCAGCGTCTCGGGAACGTCGCCGTTGACGATACGCTGGGCTAGGCCTTCCACAATCGCCGTTTTCCCCACACCAGGTTCCCCGATTAAGACCGGGTTATTTTTGGTCCGGCGAGAGAGGACTTGCAGAACGCGGCGAACCTCATCATCACGCCCGATCACCGGGTCTAACTTTCCTTTTCGGGCCAACTCGGTTAAATCTCGAGTATACCGGGTTAATGCCTGGTACTTCTCTTCCGGATTCTGGTCGGTCACCCTTTGGGAGCCCCGGATAGCCGCCAGCACTTTGTAAATTTCATCTTTCTTCACCCCTTGGTTGGTTAAGATTTTGGCCGCCGCCCCGTCCTGTTCTTCGACAATGGCCAGGAGCATGTGCTCCGTGCTTACATAAGTGTCCTTCAAGCGGTCCGACTCCCGAAATGACCCATCCAAGATTTTCTGCAACCTGGGAGAAAGGTACCCCTGCCCCATCCCCGATCCATAAACCTTGGGAATCTTCCCCAGAGCCTCGTCTAACTGCGAGAGGGTGTTCGGAATAGATGCTCCGAGTTTTTGGAACACCTGAGGCACAATCCCTTCGTTCTGCTGGAGTAAGGCTATCAAGAGGTGTTCTGGCTCGATCTGCTGATGTTCACGCTTCTCCGTAACAGCCTGGGCATCCTGCAGGGCTTCTTGAGCTTTTAAAGTAAATTTATCGAATCGCATTTTATGATCCTCTCGGCGCGAAAAAAGTCCTTCTAACCTTTTTAAAAAGGAGAAATTACTTTAAGAAATAGGCCGATCATTGCTAATATTTTTTATAATCTGATTAAAAAAAAGGGGGGCTTTCGCCCCCCTTGCCGGAACGGCGATTAACTTATTTCCACTTTGACCTGCTTCGGTTTGGCCTCCTCGACCTTAGGCAGAGTGATTTCGAGAATCCCATCCTTAAACTTGGCCTTTACCTTTTCTTGATGGATGGTGCCGGGAAGAGTAAAGGCCCGTTGGAACGACCCATAGGAGCGTTCCACCCGGTGATAATTCTCTTCCTTAACCTCTTTCTCAAATTTCTTTTCGCCCTTCAAGGTGAGAGTATTGTCTTTGACTTCGACCGAGATGTCCTGCGCAGTTATCCCTGGAAGTTCAGCTTTAAGGACGATGGCTTCGTTTGTCTCAAAAATGTCCACCGCCGGGATCCAAGCACCCTGGACGATCTCCTCTCCCCGGACAGGGGCCTGGGCGCGGACATCGGAAAAAAGCCGATTCATGCGCTCTTGGAGGGCTGACATTTCTCGAAATGGATCCCAACGAATCAGTGCCATATTCAATTTCTCCCTTCATTGTTGCGGTCAGTCAATAAAAAATTAAGCATTGCCCCGAAGGTTGTCAACCCCCCATACAGTTGCAGATTGCGGAACAATCATTAAAAAACCGCTCCAGGGCAGGAAGGGCAGGCGCGAGTTTCCAAGCAAAAGGCCAAAGGCAAAAAAAACTAAACCCTTAACCCTCAACACTTTTTGCCTTTTGCCTATTGCCTTATGCCGTTTTTACTTTTCGCTGTCTTTAATAGTGAACTGCAGGTCGTCCAGGTCGGGAAATTTCTCTTTCAAAAAAACCTTTAGCTTGCTCAGGACTCTCTTTTCGATCTGGCGGGCTCGCTCCCGGGAAATATGCAATTGATCCCCCGCCGCCTGGAGGGTAAGTGGATCCTCGGCCATCGATCGGTGTTTTAAAAGAAAAGCTTCCTTGTCCTTCAAGG
Organism: Deltaproteobacteria bacterium; assembly: GCA_030654105.1. NCBI lineage: Bacteria > Pseudomonadati > Myxococcota > Myxococcia > Deltaproteobacteria bacterium. The sequence continues at coordinate 2,787 of JAURYC010000329.1, read as the reverse complement.
AACGGGAAAATTCCTCGATCCTTTGATCAACCGCCTTTTTAAATTGGTTGTCGGCAACTTTTTCCTCCAGGGTCTCTTCTCCCTCCAGGATATCCAGATACGTGTGGTGAGTATCTGCATCCAAGGGCGCGTTGAGCGAAAGGTCTCCCCCTTCAAGGCGCTGCTCCATCTCGCTTACTTCTTCTTTGGTTACATCTAAGTGACTGGCCAGGAGCTTCGGGCCAGGGTCGAATCCCATAGCTTCCAGGCGGTTTTTTTCCTTTTGCAAGCGAAAAAAAAGCTTCCGTTGAGCCTGGGTGGTCCCTACTTTCACCAGACTCCAGTTATCGATGATGAACTTTAAAATATAGGCCCGAATCCACCAGGGAGCATAGGATGAGAGTTTAACTTCTCGGTAGGGATCAAACTTTTTCACCGCCTGCATTAATCCCAGGTTTCCCTCCTGGATCAGGTCCAGTAAATTGGTATAGGCCCGCTGATACTCAAAAGCGATTTTCACCACCAGCCTCAAGTTGGAAACCACGAGGCGGTAAGCCGCATAACGGTCCTTTTCTTCCCACCAACGCTTGGCCAACGTTAACTCTTCTTCCCGCAAAAGCAGCGGAAACTTACGGACCTCCATGAGGTACTTCTTGAGGGGGTCAAAGACCTCAAGGGCTTCATGATCTTCAGCGGGATTCCGTTCTTCCTCCAGGGAAGGCATTTCTTCGAAGGGGACGGGAATTTCGCCTATCTTTTCCCTTTGGTTCATTGGACCACCGCCGCCAAGTAACCCATATCACCGGTGCGCATATCCCGCACCAGGAGCAGGATTTCTTCATCCCGTTGAACTTGCTCCAGAATGCGATTGTAATCATTGATTCCGCGCACCGCCTGATTGTTAACTTGGAGAATGATGTCTCCTACTTCCAGTCCCGCCCGGCCTGCGGGCCCATTGGGGTCCACTTTGGTGAGGATAACTCCCTCGCGTGAATCCAGGCGCCTGCGGCGAGCTTCCAGGATGGAGATTTCTTTCACTTCCACCCCCAGTTTATTCCTGAGTTCAACGGCGGCCATACGGGGTGCAGGTTTGTAGGCAGACACCACGGCTTGAATGATAATCCGTTCTCCTTGGCGTAAAAGCCCGACCTCCACTTTTTTCCCTGCCCGCGTGGCAGCAACGCGATTCCGGAAATCATTGGCATTCTCCAGGGCGGCCCCATCATAACTAACAACCACATCTCCCTTCATGATCCCAGCCTTTTCCGCCGGCCCTCCTTTGAACACTTCCGCGATCCAGGCTCCTTTGAGGACTTTCAAATTCAGGCTTTTCGCCAGGGGGGCTGTAATATCCTGGACGCTCACTCCCAGCCATCCCCGCATTACTTTTCCGGTTTTGATCAAATCATCGGCGATGGCCTTGGCCATGTTGCTCGGAATCGCAAACCCAATTCCTTCGAACCCTCCCGATTCGGAGACAATAGCCGCGTTGACCCCGATGACCTCCCCAGCCAAGTTTAGCAGCGGCCCACCGCTGTTCCCGGGGTTGATGGCGGCATCGGTTTGAATATAGTCCTGGTAGCTTGATGGATCGAGGATTCCCGTGCGGTGCTTGGCGCTGATAATTCCTGCCGTCACGGTTTGCTCCAATCCTCGGGGGTTACCAATGGCCACTACCCACTCTCCAACCCGCAGTTGGTCCGAATTGCCGAAAGTTAGGTAGGGGATGTTTTGAGGAGCCTTAATCTTAATCACAGCCAAGTCGGTCTTGGGATCGACTCCAACTACCTTGGCCTCAAATTCTTCACCGGAAGCCATTTTTACGGTGATTTTTGTCGCTCCGCTGACGACGTGGTTGTTCGTTACAATATGACCATCACCGTCAATGGTCATACCGGTCCCGATCCCGCGCATCTCCCTTTTATAACTGCGGGGTCCCTGAGGCACCCCAAAAAAATAGCGGAAGAAAGGATCACTTTCGAAGGGGAAAACGGCGGTTGGCACGTCCACCCGCTGCGTAACTTCGATGTGAACGACTGCTGGCATCGTTTTCTGGGCCACATCGGCGATTGCCGTAGTCAGATTGATCGGCCCTGATTTTTGGGCCCAAGCTCTTCCGGCATGGGAACTGGATACCCCGATAAAAAGGATAAAAATTCCTAAAAAGAAAAGAAATCCCCAAACTTTTTTAATTGGTAAACTTGCCATTTCGCGCCCTATATTTTTCCGATTCATTCGCTACTTTAAATTTTGATTTTTGTAGTTTTCAATTTGAATTTCTGTAATATATATGTTAGCCCCTTCTTGACCCATTGTCAATTTAAGCCAAACCTTGAATAAATTTAGGAAAGTTTGGTGAAATGGGAGCTTTAGATTTGCTGCTAATTCCCGCGTTGGGTTAGGTGATACCGATATCCCAAGCCACCACCCGCGTAATTCTTGGCATACCGAGAACTTATCTTTTCTTTTTTCCATATTTATTCAAGAATTAAGTATGATGATCTCGTAAAAAGTCAGAAAAGCCGTCACTCCTGCGAAAGCAGTCCGCCTCAGGCGGACAGAACTGCTTGAATTAACTGGATTCCCGCTTTCGCGGGAATGACGAAAATGGGGCAAAAAGGACTTTTTACGAAGCCATCAAAAATAGAAGGTTGAACAAAAAGGGCCTTAAAATGTAATTTGTTGTTTCTGCGCTTATCTGCGCCAATCTGCGTCCCAATTGACAGGAGTTGAAACTATGATCGAGATTCGCATCCATGGCCGGGGAGGGCAGGGAGCCGTGATTGCGTCGAAATTGTTAGTCACAGC
>JAURYC010000328.1 GCA_030654105.1 Deltaproteobacteria bacterium | reverse complement strand
TGCCCAAGGGGCTATAGAGGTCCATCGAGTTTCCAAAGTAGATCCAGAGGGCGAGGATTTATTGTCTATGGATTTCCTTTTCGTCACTCCGGAAATTGAGCAAATTTGGGAAAACCGCCAGAAAGTGGAGTGGGAAGAGGGGAAACTTTGGGTTGTTTCTCGGGAGGGGCTAATTCGCTTGAAGTCACTCCGGGGAAGCGGGCAGGATCTCGTTGATATTCAAAGATTGAAGGAAGAGCGAGATGAAAGTTGATATGTCCCCCAAGGCAATTTCCACCCGACTGAAACGAGTTGCACAGTTGCGACGCCTTTGCCTCTCTTTGGCTAAAGCCAAACCAGTCTCCAGGAAAAGCGAAGAGCCAAGAGCGGGGAGCACGGGGTTCAAGGTAGGGTGAGGTTTTGGTTCATAGCCAGGAACGCTGAGGAAAAATCGATCCCTAAAGCCAGTGCCCTCATATTCAATTCCAAAAATGATGGAAGGATCCGGCTGGTTACCGCCTGCAGAAGAGATTCTTCCTTCACGAGACCCAAAGCCTTGATGACGGCCCCGAGGAGGACCATGTTCGCTACCATTTGGTTCCCGAATTCTTTCAGGGCTTTTTCCGTAGCCGGGACCGGAATATGTTGGAGAGGGGATGAAGGATCGGGTTTAACCATCGGGGAATCGAAGAAAATGATTCCGGTTGAAGGGTTGATTTTGGTTTTATGCTGTTCATAGGCTCCCTGGGACATACAGGCCAAAACATCGGCTTCGGTGACCTCGGGGTAGTCGATCCAGGAATCGGAGATGACCACATCTGCTTTACAGGCCGAGCCCCGGGATTCTGAGCCATAAGAAGAAGTTTGGCCCACGTATTTTTTTTCGTTGACGGCTGCTTCGCCCAAAATCTCTCCCATCAAGATGATGCCCTGACCTCCCAACCCTGCAAAACGAACCTGGATCATAACGAGCCTCCTTAGTTTTCTTGGTTGACAAATTCCCCTACGGTGATCTTGCCCGGAAGTTCTGCCGGATCTAAACTTTTTGCTTTTTCCACGGAAATACAGTTTTTCTTCAGGGCCTGGAGCATGGCGAAGGCCGTCTGGAAAGCATTGCGCCGTCCGAATTGGGTGGGGCATGGGGAAAGGACTTCCACGAAAGCGAAGCCCTGGTGAGCCATCGCCTTCTTCAAGGTTCGGATTAAGGGAATGGGGGTAGCGACGGGATATCGGGCTACATAGGTGGCCCCAGCAGCTTCGACAAGCTTACATAGGTCAAAGGGGGGCTCTTGGTTTCCTTTAGGGGTGGTGGTGGTCAGGGAGCCGAGAGGAGTGGTAGAAGCCATCTGCCCGCCGGTCATGCCGTATATGAAGTTGTTTGCACAAACGACAGTCATATCCATATTTCTCCGGGCAGCATGAATGAGATGGTTGCCCCCGATGGAACTCAAGTCGCCATCCCCGCTGATGACCACAACCTTTAACTTAGGATTATAAAGCTTGGCCCCGGTGGCGTAAGCGATGGCCCTGCCGTGGAGAGTATGCAAGGTGTCAGCCTTAAAGTGCGGGCTAGGAATCCACGCCGCACAACCAATCCCCGAAACGAAGAGCATTTGCTTCATGTCATATTCAAGGTCCGCAATGGCCCGCAGAATAGCGCCCATCAGAATGCCATGGCCACATCCCGGGCAGAAAGGAGTAGGAAAAGCCTTCGGGTTGATCATCTGAAAAATTTTTTCGTTCATGCCATGTTCCTCCGTATTCCTTCAACGATCTCTCCTGGTTCAATGACCTCGCCGTTGGTCTTGGGTAAAGGTATGACCGGAGTGGAGGTGTATTTCTTAAGTTCGCCGGCAACCTGCCCCCGGTTCATTTCCGGAACGAAGATAATGCCGCATTGCCTTCCCAACTCAGCAATAGCCTCTTCGGCAAAAGGCCAAATGGAAACCAGACGGAGTAACCCCGCCTTGATCCCTTGGCTCCTGAGAGTCTTAACAGCACGAAAGGCAGCCCGGGCGGTAAATCCATAGGCCACAACGCCTACTGCGGCATCATCAAGAAAGTGGGTTTCAGTCTCGACGACTTCCCATTTAAAATCCTTGACCTTACGAACCAGCCGTTCGGTCAGGCGGGCCTGAACCGCGGAATCGGCAGTCTTCCGAAAACCCCAGGAGTCATGGGTGGAGCCAGTGACTAAAAGGTTGGCCCCTTCTCCAAAAGAAGGCATGGGGGGGACGCCGTTTGGCTCTTCGGTTCCAAAAGGAGGGAGGCCCGGAGCCTTGTAACGATCGTACACCTCCACTTCTTCCTTTACCACCAGCGTCTCCCGCAGGTGGCCTACGGCTTCGTCGGCAAGGATGAAAGTTGGGACGCGGAAACGCTCGGCAAGGTTGAAAGCTTTGATGGTCAGGTCATACATTTCCTGTACGGACCAAGGAGATAGAGCGATGATTTCATTATCCCCATGGGGGCCCCACTTAACCTGCATGATATCCCCTTGCGCGGGGCGGGTAGCTTGCCCCGTGCTCGGACCGGCACGCTGGACATCCACGATCACGCAAGGGGTCTCGGTGATTGTGGCATAGCCGATGGCTTCGATCATCAGGCTGATACCCGGACCGGAGGTGGCAGTCATGGCCTTGGCTCCGGCCCAAGAAGCTCCGATGACCGAAGAGATTGAGGCGATTTCGTCTTCCATTTGGATGAATACTCCTTCCACCTCGGGAAGGCGATGGACCATGCGGATCATGATTTCGCTGGCCGGAGTAATGGGATAGCCGGCATAATAACGACAACCGACAGCGATCGCTCCTTCGGCGCAAGCTTCATCCCCTTGCATGAAGTACCAGCCGGGTTTAAGGAAACTTTTAACTTTTTTCAGTTGCATGGGGGACCCTCAACTTTCCTTGGCCATGTGAATGGCTAAATCCGGGCAAAGCATCTCACATTGCCAACAATGGGTGCATTGCTCGGGATGGGCGGCGACCACGGGGTTAAACCCTTTCCCCGCGACTTCCGGAGATTTCTCGAAAACTTTCTTGGGGCAGGCTTCGAGGCAGATGTAGCATCCTTTGCACCATTTTTGGTTAATATGAATACTCGCGGGCTTTTTTCTCTTTTCTTTAACTGACAAGCTGTTATCTCCCTTCACCTTTTTTCGGCAAGGACCAAAACCTGCCTTGCGCAGCTAAAAATAATATGGCTTAGAAAGAGAGATGGAGTCAAGATTTTTCTAAGCCCTTGGGGGTTGAGCGGCAAACCTTTTTCTCTTGACGAAAGAGAGCCAAATTAATAATATAAAAGCAAGTTTTTGTTCAAAAAAAGGAAAAATTTTCATGAGTATCTTGGTGGATGAAAATACAAAGGTAATCTGCCAGGGGATTACCGGGAAACAGGGGATGTTTCACACCCGTCAGGCAGTGGCCTATGGGACAAAGATGGTCGGCGGAGTGACGCCTGGCAAGGGTGGGGGAAAGATGGATGACCTACCCATTTTTAATACTGTGGCCGAAGCGGTCCGGGAAAAAGGGGCGAACGCTTCGGTTCTTTTCGTACCCCCTCCTTATGCGGCCGATGCCATCATGGAGGCGGCGGATGCAGGACTGGAACTCATCGTCTGTATTACGGAAGGGATTCCTGTCCTGGATATGGTGATGGCCAAAGGATACCTTGCAGGGAAAAAGAGCCGCCTGCTCGGTCCTAATTGTCCGGGAATAACCACCCCCGGTAAATGTAAGATCGGCATCATTCCGGGATACATACATAAACCTGGAACCATCGGGGTGATCTCCCGCAGTGGGACGTTAACCTATGAGGTTGTTGACCAACTGACCCGCTTGGACCTGGGCCAGTCCACCTGCGTAGGCATCGGCGGGGATCCGGTAATCGGGTTGACTTTCGTCGATGTCCTAAAGCTTTTTGCAGAAGATGCCCAAACAGAGGCGGTCATGCTGATCGGCGAAATCGGCGGGGAGACCGAAGAAGAGGCTGCCGAGTATATCCGTTCCAGTCATTTTCCCAAACCGGTTGTAGCTTTCATTGCCGGGCAGAACGCCCCTCCCGGCCGGCGAATGGGGCACGCCGGAGCGGTTATCTCCGGGGGAGGAGGTTCAGCAAAAGGGAAAATGGAGGCCCTGCAGGCAGCGGGAGCTACTGTGGTTGAAAATCCGGCGGTTATGGCCTGGACGGTTAAACAGGTTTTAGAGAAAACAAAAGGATCATAAATCCATGGCTAAAAAGGGGAAATATTCCATAGAAATTTATAAAAGTTGGTGCAAGCGGTGCGGGATATGTGCGGCTTTCTGTCCGGCCGGGGTCTTGGCCCAGGATGGATCGGGGGCCCCTTATGTGGAAGATCCCGAGCGCTGTACCGGCTGCCAGTTATGCCAATTGCACTGTCCTGATTTCGCCATCAATGTCCGTTCGCCCAAAAAAAAGGAAGGAAAGAAAAGTACCGATAAGGTTGAGGAAGTAGCGAATGAATAATCAGAAAAAACCTGAACCCAAGGCGCAGCTTATGCAGGGGAATGAAGCCTGTGCCGAAGGGGCCTTGAGGGCGGGATGCCGGTTTTTCGCCGGTTATCCGATTACCCCGGCTTCCGAGATTGCCGAACGCCTCTCCTACCAGCTCCCCCAGGTGGACGGGACCTTTATCCAGATGGAGGATGAAATTGCCAGTATGGGTGCGGTAATCGGTGCTTCGCTGGCGGGGGTGAAATCCATGACCGCCACCTCTGGGCCCGGATTTTCGCTCATGCAGGAGAATCTGGGGTTTGCCTGTATGGCCGAGGTGCCTTGCGTGGTGGTGAATGTGATGCGGGGTGGGCCGAGCACGGGTTTACCCACCAACCCTTCGCAAGGAGACGTGATGCAAGCCCGCTGGGGCACCCATGGGGATCATCCCATCATCGTGCTCTCCCCCACTTCGGTCATGGAATGCTTTTCCCTCACGATAAAAGCTTTCAATTATTCAGAGAAGTACCGCACCCCGGTAATCCTCTTGATGGATGAAGTGGTCGCCCACATGCGAGAAAAAGTTGTCTTGCCCGATGCCAGCGAAGTGGAGGTCATCGACCGGGTTAAACCTTCCGTTCCCCCCGAATGGTACCTTCCTTACGAAGATACCAGTTTCGGCGTACCGCCCATGGGTATTTTCGGTGAAGGGTATCGTTACCACGTTACTGGATTGGTCCACGACATTCGGGGATTCCCCACGCTGCGGCAAGACGAGATTAAGCCGTTCTTACTCCGCCTCTTCCGCAAAATCTCTACCCACTTCAACGATATCCAGCTGTTTGAGAATTTTTTTATTGAAGATGCAGACCTGGTCATCGTAGCTTTTGGATGCACGGCCCGATCCGCTCACCGAGCCATGGTGGAAGCTCGGGCTCGGGGGATGAAAGTGGGGTTATTAAAGTTGATCACCCTCTGGCCTTTCCCCCGCAGGTTCGTAGAACCCCTGACCCAGGCGGGCAAAACCCTGCTCGTTCCAGAAATGAACATGGGGCAGATTTCCCGCGAAGTGAAAAGGGTCAACCAGGGGATGACCGAGGTAATTACCGTGAACAAGATCGATGGCACAATGATTACCCCTCAGGAGATCTTGGAAAAGATCGAGGAGGAGATGAAATGATCGAAGATCGACCCCTGATTTATAAGTACCTTCGCCACGATAAAAAATTTCCTCACGTTTGGTGCGGGGGGTGCGGGATCGGTATCTTATTAGGATCATTAATTCGGGCCATCGATCATATCGGCTATACGAAGGACGAAGTGGTCCTGGTATCCGGCATCGGCTGTTCGGGAAGGCTCCCAGTTTACGTGGACTTCAACACTTTGCACACGACCCATGGCCGGGCTTTGACCTTTGCCACGGGAGTTAAATTGGCCAAGCCTGAACTGAAGGTCATCGTCATCATGGGAGATGGGGACGCCACAGCCATCGGCGGCAACCATTTCATCCATGCGGCCCGCAGGAATTTGGAACTGACCGCGGTGATTGTGAATAACAATATCTATGGCATGACCGGCGGCCAGTACTCCCCCACCACCCCCTACGGCCAGCGAGCCACCACGGCCGTTTACGGTTCGGTGGAACATTCCTTCGACATCGCCCAACTGGCCGTTTGTGCCGGAGCCGTCTTTGCCGCCCGAGGAACTGTTTATCATGTGCGGCAATTGGATGGGCTCATCGAAAAAGCATTGCTTAAAAATGGTTTCAGCGTGGTAGAGGTGATCAGCCAGTGCCACACTCATTACGGACGGTTGAACAAACTGGGAAACCACATCGAGATGATGAAGGGGCAACGGGATAATGCTGTTCCCGTGGAGAAGGCCAGAAAGATGAGTCCGGAGGAAATGGAAGGAAAATTCGAGATTGGCATCCTGGTTGACCGGGAAGCCCCCAGTTACCTGGAAGAGTATAATAAAGTCCGGCAGAAGGCCAAGGAAGCCCTTTCGCTACAGTTATCCAAGGAAGAAAAAGAGGAAAGCGAGCGCCGAGAAGTTTCAGATAAACAATAATACAGTTCGAAGTGCGGAGTTCGAAGTTCGGAGTAAAAAAATAAATTTAACAATTTTTAATTTTAGGCATCTTACCTCACTTTAAGCACATAAGAGAGTAATTATGTTGGATCGATTTGAAATTCGGCTGAGCGGGACAGGCGGGCAAGGGTTGGTACTGGCCGGGATTATTCTGGCTGAAGCTGCAGGTATTTATGAAGGGAAGTACGTCGTGCAGACAGTCAGCTATGGGCCGGCGGCCCGCGGGGGGACGAGCCGTGCCGATATCGTGATCAGTGAAGGTGAGATTGATTATCCCAAAGCCATGGGATTGGACCTTCTTCTGGCGATGACCCAAATGGCCTGCGACGAATCCGCTTCTGAGCTGAAACCCAAGGGAGTTTTGGTAGTGGATTCTCAACTGGTTACGCAGGTTGTTAATCCCCGGGTGGTTAAAATTCCCTTCACTCAGATCGCTAAAGAAAAATGCGGGCGGGAACAGATGGCCAACATTGTGGCCCTGGGGGCGCTGAGTCAATTCATTCCCAGTATGCCAGCCGGTGCCGGGCTCGTTTCGCAGAAATCCATGGAAGTTGCGGTCATGTCGCGAATCCCTCCAGGAACGGAGAAGCTAAATAAACTGGCCTTCGAAGAAGGAGTCAAGGCCGCCGCCGAAATCCAGAAAACCCTCATCTTTGAAGAACCCTCCGCAGACAGCGACCAGATCTAATAACAGTAGGCAGAATACAGAATTCAGAATCCAGAATAATGCTTTTTCTTTTAATCTTCTGAATTTTGACTCCTGAATTCTGCCTTCTGGTTTTTTCCTTCCTCCGGCAGTAAATCCAAAAGCTGCTTCAAAATCCTGGCTGTAGCACCCCAGATGGTATGGTTTTGGTATTGGTAAAAATAAACCGGAAATGGCTTGCCATCCTTCATCCACATTTCCTGGCGCAATTGGCCTTCCTTCAGCAAGGCAGACAGGGGAGCTTCAATCACTTCAGCGATCTCGTGAGGGTTCACTTGGAATGGGTAGGGATAGGAGATAAGGGCGACGAAAGGGGAGACGCAGAAATCCGTTGTAACTGTACAGAATTCGTCTAACTCTCCCAATATCTTTACGTCCCTGGGGGCAATCCCCATCTCTTCTTGGGCCTCGCGCAGAGCGGTAGCCAGGAGGTCTTTGTCTTTTTTATCTTGCCGCCCGCCGGGAAAAGATATCTGACCTTTGTGGTGTTCTACTTTGTCGGTCCGCTTGGTGAGAAGAATATGATACTCACCGTCTTTCGTAAAAAGCGGGATAAGAACTGCCGCGCGCTTCAGCCGCTGATCTGGGAGGCAATTTTTAACCCGAGAAGCTAAGATTTCCTTGATCTTTCTTTCCATTTTATAATTGGTTACAGAGAACCCAGAGAGCACAGAGTTTAAAATAAAATCCTTAAAGCTTTTTCATCTCTATTTTCTCTTAATTCGTTGAGTAATTATTATGGCTTAAGGGAGAATAGTGTGAGTAGTCTGTTTTGTCATTGAATCTATAGTTTCTTGCTCTGTGACCTCTGTGATCTCTGTGGCAAAAATTATTTTTTAATCAGGAACGATAGGTCCGCATTTTGGCCAGGTCCCAGGTGTATTCGTAAAGGTGCAATCCTTTGGAGACGGCAATGATCTCCCCGTCCTCAACCCCGATCTGCTGGCCCATGTATTCCTTCAGGAGTTGCATTCCCGCCAGGTTAGCCGGGAAACCCGCCCAGAGGTCCCAGGAGCGGAAATAAACTACAAAATGGAGTTTGCCATAACGGACTCGGGTGTCGATCAAACGCAGGCAGGGGGGATCGGAGTTGATGATGTCCTGAGGCATGCCCACTTCCATGGTAGCCTGGTTGGTTCCCGAACCCGCGGTTTGATACATCTTGACCACTTCCTCAATGGGATTTACTCCTAAGGGAACCCCATTAATTTTTGGGTTCGTCAAACGTTCCCCATAGGTGTAAGTTTCTTCTTTTTCACGCTCGTCAGTGATCCAGTAGCGCATATACTGGTTTACATATTCCATGGTTGTTGGGGCAGGAATTCCGAGCCCCGGGGGAATGTCCGGAATCAGGGGCCGGGTCCCGGGATAATGAACCTGCACGACCACAAAATCAAATTCCCGGCGTTGCTGCCCCTCGAAGCTTCCTTTATCGATCTTGTACACATGCCCGGAGTCGAGGATACGATACACGCACTGGAACCAGGCGTCCGGTAGATCTCGGGCCTCAATGAATTCAATTTTCATCGTTTAACCTCGTAGAAATTTTTCTAAGTAAGTATCAATATGGCATGGAATGGCTTCCATTTCAACCTTCACCTGGGCTTTGGCCTCTCCCAATCTACGATTATGGCAATCAAATTCGGATTTTTAACTCCGCAATCCGCAATTTATGGACATCATTTTCCCTTGCTTAACTATTTTCTCCATGATAAAAATCATCATTGGCGTGAGAAAAATAAATAAAGGGAATGATTGTTAGCAAGTTATCCTTTTTAAAAACTCAACCTGAATCAGGAGAGATGTAAAGATGGGAGAGAAACGTTATGTCATGGGGGATGCGGCCATTGCCCGCGGGGCGCTCGAGGCCGGAGTCCGTGTGGTTGCCGGATATCCCGGTACTCCAGCCACCGAAATTGTCGATGAATGCCTGGGAATTCCGGGGGTGCATGTGGAATGGGCCAATAACGAAAAAGTGGCCTTTGAAATTTGCACCGGTGCCTCTCTTTGCCACGTGCGTTCCATGCCGGTGATGAAACACAACGGAACGAATTTTGTCACCGACTTTCTGATGCACGTCAACTTCACAGGAATACGGAGTGGACTGGTCTTGATTTCGGCCGATGATCCCGGGGGGCTCTCCTCGCAAAATGAGGAGGACACCCGTATTTTGGTACACCAGTATGCCCATTTGCCTATCTTTGACCCCTGCTCGCCTCAAGAAGCCAAGGCGATGATCAAGGAGGCTTTCGACCTTTCAGAAAAGACCGAATTGGTCTTCTGCCTGCGACCGGTCACCCGGGTCTGCCATGCCCGGGGCATCATTGAGTTTGAGGACCTACCCCAAGACTTGCCCGCGGCCCATTACGAACCTGACCGGGAGCGCTTCATCATGAGCGCGGTGGAGATGCCTAAGTTTGGGGGAGTGAAACGCCCGCAAATCCGCCACCGCTGGTTGAATGAAAAGCAGCCTCTGCTTCAAGAAATTATGGAAGGGAGTCCATACAACTGGGCCGAAAAGGGTGAAGGAAAAGTCGGATGGGTTGGCTGTGGGATGGGCTATACCCTAATCAAGGAAGCCGAACAGTACCTGAACCACAAACTCCCCCTTTTAAAATTGGGAACCCTCCCGTTGCCCCGGAGAAAGATAAAAGAGTTTGTCAAGGGATTGGAAAAGGTGGTCATCTTTGAAGAAACCGAACCCTTTGTGGAAGGGCTGTTCAAGAAGATCTTTCAGGAAGAGAAGATTGCCGTAGAGGTTTTAGGGCGAAGCGGGTTTGTTCCTTCGGATGGAGAATTAACTCTGCAGATGATTCTGGAGACCGTCTCCAAAGCCGCTCCCAAGGTAAAAGTCGCCCAACCGGAGGTTCCCACGATCGATGTTCATATCCCCATCCGTACCCGAACGCAATGCGTCGGTTGCAATTACCGAGGAATTCTCAACGCCTTGAAACAAACCGTGCGCAAATATAAAGGGATTGTAGCGGGCGATATCGGCTGCCATGATGCCGGATCTTTCAGGCCCATGGAACTTCAATCCACGATCTACTGCATGGGCGCTTCCATCCCCATGGCCAGCGGGATGGTCCTTTCTGGGGTGAATCGTCCCGTTTTCGCCTTTATCGGCGATTCCACTTTCTACCACAACGGCCTCCTGGGGCTGATGAACGCGGCCAACAACAAGATCAACGTCAACGTCATCCTGGGAGAAAATACTGTGACGGCTATGACCGGATTCCAGCCCCATCCCGGGACCGGAGTGACCCTGGCTGGAGAGAAGACGACACCGGTAAATGTGCCCAAGCTCGCAGAATCCATGGGCATCAGTTACCGGGTGGTGAATCCGTACGACATCAAGGAATGCCGGAGAGCACTAGAGGCGGCGGTAAAGGAAGAAGGCCCATCGTTGATTGTGTCTTCGATGCCTTGTTACTTGCTTTCTACCCGTCGGGGCCAGAAGGTTTTCGAGCCGCGAGAAGTGCGGTTGGATCCAGAGCGCTGTAACGGGTGTATGATCTGCATCAATGACTTTGGCTGTCCGGCAATATCTTTCGATAAGCAGAAAAAAAAGGTTGCGATCGATCCAATGATTTGCGTGGGCTGTGCGCTCTGCATTGATGTGTGTAAAAGGGGGGCAATCTCATGAAGATGGATGTGGTCATTTCCGGCGTGGGAGGGCAGGGGAATATCTTCGCCTCCGTTGTCATCTCTCAATACGCCATGAATAAAAAGCTGAATGTTTTTGGAGCAGAAACCATCGGGGCGGCGCAGCGTGGAGGTTCGGTTGTCTCGCATATCCGCATTGCTGAGGGAGCGATTTATTCTCCATTGATTTCAAGGGGGCAGGCTGACTTACTCGTTGGCATGGAGTGCGTTGAGATGTTGAGACACCTCCGCCTCCTAAACCCCACAGGTACGTATCTTTTAAATTCCATGAGAATTCAGACCGTATTGAATAACATGGGGCTTGATGAATATCCAGCCCATGAAGAGATTCTGCTGGCGGCCCGCAAGTACTGTCCCAACGGCTACGTAATCGAGGCCTCCGCCTTGGCCAAAAAACTGGGCAACATCCAGATGACCAACGTAGTCATGCTGGGAGCGCTAGTCAAAATCATGCCCTTCTTCGATTATGAGGGAGTTAAATGGCTGATCGAGGCTAACTCACCGGAGCGGTTCAAAGAAGCGAATATCAAGGGGTTTGAAGAAGGGTTTAAGCTGATCAATTAGCGGTCAGCTATCAGTTAAAATATAATTTCGGGCCAACGCTAGGGCGATCAGCGGCGCGAACGGAGAGAGCATCACCTGCAACAGGTTGCAATGGCTTGTTAGATTCCATATTGAAACATCTCGTCTGTCAATTGTCCATCTCCGATTCGGGTTACCGGTCCAACCATTACTATACCGAAGTTTTCATCTATGGCAATGCTGATTTTGGGACGAGGGGACGTGGTTCCGCTCGTTCCGTTGAGAGTTTGGAAAAAGCCGAAGTGAAATGGTCCTATGCTTTGTGGTCGCCGACTCAGCACAAGGCTCCCACCTTCCTAAACCGCAGAGGCTGAAGTGCTCAGGGCCCGCAATAACAGAACCATCGGAACTACGTTCCTAACCCACATACATCCCGAAAAATGTTTCGACGCTCAATCCCACGAATGATGATGTGATACAAAATTCCAGGAGCGTAAAGGCGAGCGGTTCTCGGCATATTTTTCTCCTGTCACAAGGTCTCTATCTCATCAATTGAATTATTTAAGGATGTCCCCCTTCCTTGGGCAGAACAGCACTCCAGCGCACGTCAGCCCTCACAAACTCAACCCCCAGCGCCGCAGCCTCTTCGAGGCCCCGACGCGCTTGAGACGCCTGGAAATCGTGATACTCCGGATGGTACGTGACTGCCGTTCCGCTGAGGTGCGTGGTTCGTATAACCGTCTTAGGGGTAACACTGGCCCAACCGTCGGCAGCTTCGCGTGAAATTAGAAAATCATTCTGCCACGGGGAATGAAAGGCTGCCGTGACAGCGAAGATCGCCACCTGCGGTACTCGATAATAAATCCCCACCGACACCAGGGACACCAGAATAGTAAGTGCGAGTAGCCTCATGCGCATCGACATTTTAGCCAGCTTTCCGGCTTCTCGGCAATATAGTTATCTATCACCTAAATTGAGCGATTCTGAATTGGAAAACAATATTTCCATCGCCAAACTGTAAACTTGGCATTTCTTACAGGTGCACGCAACTATTATATAGGCCTGACGCGTTCAAAAGCG
>JAURYC010000327.1 GCA_030654105.1 Deltaproteobacteria bacterium | reverse complement strand
GAAAACATCAGATCCATCAATACGAAAAGCTTAAAATTAGCAACAAAGTCGGGATAGACCCTCAATTCTGGCTTGACAATTCAGAGGGGGTCTAATATTTGATGGAAAAGCGGATATCTGGATACAAGTTGTTACGGCCGGACATCCGGCTGTATCCGAGCTGACCCTTTCCACCGAAGTGGTTTTTTTGCCCACCGGAGAGAATATCATTCAAAAGATGACCGAATATGGCTATGAAAAAGCCTTGCTGCCCGCAAAAGTATTCAAGGGCCAGGATAAGGAGGTTTCCTATGTAGGTTTCCCAACGATTCTGATTGCTCACAAAGATTTAAAACCGGAAGTTGCCTACCTCTTGACCAAGGCGATTGTGGAGAACAAACAAATCTTGATGAAGGCCCACGCGGGATTCAAGTATTTCATCCCCGAAGAGGCTTGGAAACTTGGCAATTATGGGATCCCTCTTCATCCGGGAGCCGGGAAATATTATCGGGATAAAGGGATGATGAGGTGATAGAATATATACAGATTTCTAAAATAATCATGGAGAAGTTGTCATGTCCAAGATGTTTACAGAAGAACAGATGAGAAAGGTCGGCAAGGGAAAAGAAGCCTGGGAGAAAGAGCTGCAATCCCGGCAGTCTAATAATCCGGAGAGAAGGAGTCGTTTCTCGACCATATCGGATCTCCAGATAAAAAATATATATTCTCCGGAAGACCTCCAAGAAATGGATTATGAGCGAGATTTGGGTTTTCCCAGCCAATACCCCTTTACCCGGGGCGTCCAGCCTTCCATGTATCGGGGCCAGCTCTGGACGATGCGCATGTTTGCCGGATGGGGTTCAGCCGAGGATACCAACCAGCGGTTCCACTATTTGGTGGAACAGGGGCAAACTGGGTTGAGCGTGGCCTTTGATTACCCTACCTTAATGGGATATGACACGGATTCTCCAAAGGCCAGAGGAGAATGCGGGAAATGCGGGGTGGCCATCGATACGCTGCAAGACATGGAAATTCTTTTGGATGGCCTCCCCATCGACCGCCTCACCACTTCCATGACCATTAATCCTCCCGCTTCTGTCCTCTGGGCCATGTATATTACCGTGGCGGAGAAGAGAGGGATCCCCCGACATAAACTGGGGGGGACCATTCAGAATGATATGTTAAAGGAATTTATCGCCCAAAACACCTTCATGTGCCCTCCCCGGCCTTCTGTAAGAGTGGTTACGGATACTGTCGAATTTGGAACCAAAGAAGTTCCCCGCTGGAATACCATCAGCATCAGTGGCTATCATATTCGAGAGGCGGGATCTACAGCCGTTCAGGAGCTGGCTTTTACTCTGGCCGACGGCCTGGCCTATGCCCAGGCAGCCATTGAGAGAGGTTTAAATGTAGATGACTTTGCGCCGCGTTTTTCCTTCTTTTTCGATGCCCACATAGATCTTTTTGAGGAGGTTGCCAAATTTCGAGCTGCCCGACGCATGTGGGCCCGCTTTATGAAAGAGCGCTTCCAAGCCAAAGATCCCCGCTCCTGGTGGATGCGCTTCCATACCCAGACCGCCGGTTGTTCTTTAACAGCCCAGCAGCCTTACAATAATGTTATTCGGACTACCCTCGAGGCTTTGGCCGCAGTTTTAGGGGGAACTCAATCACTGCATACTTGTTCCCTCGATGAAGTTCTCTCCTTGCCCACCGCAGAGGCGGCGACCATCGCCCTGCGCACGCAGCAGATTATCGCGGAGGAATCGGGAGTGACCCATACCATTGATCCTTTGGGAGGATCCTATTTTGTAGAGGCCCTGACGAATGAGATGGAAGCTCAAGCCATGGCCTACATAAACAAGATCGATGACCTGGGTGGAATGGTTGCGGCCATTGAAAGGAATTTTCCTCAGCAGGAGATTGCCAATGCCGCCTACAACTTTCAGAAGCAGCTGGAACGGAAAGAAAAGATCATGGTAGGAGTCAATAAATATGCAACGAAGGAGGCCTTGCCGGTAGAACTTCTCCAGATGGATCCAGCCCTGGAGGAGAAACAGATCGAGAGGCTCAGCCGCGTAAAAAACCAGAGGAATCAACCCCGGGTGAAGGAGTCTTTGGAACAACTGGGAGAGGCGGCATCCGGGAATAAGAATGTCATGCCCTTCCTGATTGATGCGGTCAAGGAATACGCCACCCTGCAGGAATGTTGCGATGTTTTCCGGAAAGTCTTTGGCACCTACCGGGATCCGGGTATCTTTTGAAGAAGATGATCGATGACTTGAGAAGCCAACTGCAGGCCGTGGAAGATTGGGGAGAAGTGCTGCATGTTCGCCGAGAAGTGAATCCCCGGTTCGAGCTCCCGGCAATCTGTAAAAAACTGGAGGCAGATAAAGCCCTGCTCTTCGAAAAGGTCAAAGGGTATTCGCTGCCCGTGTTGGTGGGTTTGGACAACAGCCGTTCCCGAATCGTCCGCGTTCTGGGAACGGATGATTTTGGTTTGACGCCGCGATACCTGGAAGCGATCCGCAACCCTCTTCCACCCACGGTGGTTCAGGATGGTCCTGTAAAAGAGGTGAAGATCACCAAGAACATCGACCTGCAAGAATTGTTGCCAGTCATTACCCATTATGAAAAGGATGGTGGACCTTTCATCACTGCCGGCGTGGTTATTGCCGAAGATCCGGGCCGCCGCATCCGCAACCTCTCCTACCACCGGCTGCAAGTTATGAACAAAGATGAGATCGGACTCTTCCTCCAGCCCCGGCACCTCTGGAACCTTTATTCCGCAAAAGAAAAGGAAGGGAAACCCCTGGAAGTCGCCGTGGCCATAGGCCTGGATGCCAGCATCCGGCTGGCCGGCGCGACCTCGGGCTCGCTGATTCCCCTGGGGTTCGACGAACTCTCCATTGCTGGCGCCCTGCGGCACAAGACCGTGGAAATCGTCCGCGGCGAAACAGTGGGGGTGATGGCTCCAGCTAAAGCGGAGATCGTCATCGAAGGAGAAATTTTGCCCCACCTTCGCCGAACCCAGGGGCCTCTGGCCAATTTCACCGGTACCTACGGAGATACGTGGGAGGGCCCCGTGCTTAAGGTGAAAGCCATCACCCACCGGAAGGATGCCATCTACCAGGATCTCCTTCCCTTTACCCCTGAGCATCATTTGCTCCTGGCCATTCCTTATGAGCCTGTGGTTTACCAGGCGGTCAAGAGCTACGTGCCCGGAACCAAAGCTGTACACGTCACGCCTTCCGGCTCCGGAAAATTTCACGCGGTCGTATGCATCCGGAAGGATCATGAAGAGGACGGGAAGAAGGCCATCTTGGCTGGCCTAAACAGCTGCCGTGATATCAAGCTGGTTACGGTAGTGGATGAGGACGTAGACCCTTTTAACCTCCGAGAAGTGGAGTGGGCGGTGGCCACTCGATTCCAAGTTGACCGGGATCTGGTGGTAATTTCCGGGGCCAGAGGCAATGAGCTGGACCCTTCCTGCTCGCTGTCGGGCTTGACCGCCAAGATGGGGATGGATGCCACCAGGCCTCTGGGCCCAAGAGAGCGTTTTGAGAAGGTCCGGATCCCCGGACTTGAAAATATTAAAATTCAGGACTACCTAAAGCCATGAAACCACTTATCATTGCCATGACGGGAGCGACGGGAGCGACGGGAGCGATTTACGGTATTCGCCTGCTCCAGGTTTTGCGCGAAAAATCAGTTGCCACCCACCTGGTGATCAGCAACTGGGCTGAAAAGACCATCGCTCTGGAGACCGATTATTCACCGGCAGAAGTGAGGAAGCTGGCCAGCAAATGCTATGCGGTGGACGATTTATCGGCGCCCATTTCGAGCGGCTCTTTTCCCACGGCAGGGATGGTCATCATTCCCTGTAGCATGAAGACCCTGGCGGGCATCGCCCATGGGATGAGTGAGAATCTTATCCTGCGGGCGGCGGATGTGATGCTGAAGGAAGAGAGAAGATTAATCCTGGTACCCCGGGAGAGTCCGCTCAATCTTATCCATCTGCGGAATATGACGCTGGCTGCAGAAGCTGGGGCGATCATCCTTCCGCCTATGGCCGCTTTCTATTTTAAGCCCAAATCGATTTCCGACCTGGTTGATCACTTGGTGGGGAAAGCCTTGGACCTTTTAGGGGCGGAGCATCATCTTTTTCCACGCTGGGGAGGATAAAAGCGGGGAAGGAGAAAAGATTAGTTCCTCTCCCTCGCCATGGGGAAAGCCAATGCTGAAAAAAATTGAAATCGAAGAAGCGGTGGGCCTGAGACTGGCCCACGATCTCACGCGCATCGTGCCCGGAAAATTTAAAGGGGCAGCGTTCCGCCGGGGCCATGTAGTGCGGAAGAGCGACATTCCCAAGCTTTTAGACCTGGGGAAGAAGCAAGTTTACGTACTCAAGGTTGAACCAAACGAGTTACACGAGGATAGCGCGGCTCGAAGGATCGCCAAGGCCATTTCTGGAAAAGGTTTCCGTCTGAATGGTCCGCGGGAAGGAAAGGTCGATTTTATAGCCAAGACCTTCGGACTTCTCCAGGTCAATATCGCCGCTCTGGAGAAAGTCAACTCCATTGGCTCAATCATCGTCTCCACCCGGCATCATCATTCCATCACCCACCAGGGGGAAATCGTGGCGGGAACCCGGATCATTCCCCTGACCATTCAGGAATCGAAGATCAAAAAGATAGATGAGATTGGCCGCAAAGAAGGGCCGGTGTTGGAGATCCTTCCCTTTCGCCCTAAAAAGGTGGGTATTATCATCACCGGCAGCGAGATCTTCGAGAAGCGAATTAAAGATCGTTCGGCCGGCATCGTGAGGACCAAGGTGGAAGCTCTTGGTTCCCGAATGATCCGGGAGGCGGTCGTTACCGATGATGTCCTCCAGATTGCCAGCGAGATTCACAAGATGAAATCAATCGGGTGCCAGGTGATCATAGCCACGGGGGGCCTTTCGGTAGACCCGGATGATGTAACCTTGGAGGGCATTCGGAAGTCGGGGGCGGAAGTTGTTTTCTATGGCGTACCCGTTCTTCCGGGTTCCATGTCGGTCTATGCCCGGCTGGGGGAGACCGTTATCCTTGGAGTGCCAGCCTGCGTGGTGCATGATCCGGTGACTGCCTTAGACCTTTTTCTTCCGCGGGTGTTGGCCAACGACTCCATCTCCGCGGAAGAGGTCGCCCGCCTGGGCCACGGAGGTTTATGCTGGAAATGTTCGGTCTGCCGATACCCGGTATGCCCCATGGGAAAAGGAGTATAGTCCCATGCCCGCCCCAAAGAAGAAACTGAAAGACCTGGTTATCCTGGTCAAAGGGGGAGGAGAGATGGCCACCGGAGTGGCTCATCGCCTGGCTCGCTCCGGTTTCCGGGTTGGCGTGACCGAAATCCCTGAACCCCTGGCGGTTCGCCGCGAAGTGGCCTTTAGCGAGGCCATCTTCGAGGGGCAAAAAGAAGTCGAGGGCCTGGTGGCCAAGTGTGTCTCCAGCCGAGAAGGGATCCTCCATGCCTGGGAAGAAGGGAGAGTCCCCATTTTCGTGGACCCGGAATGCTCCATCCGCGCAACGTTAAACCCTGATGTGGTAATAGACGCCATCCTGGCCAAGAGAAACACTGGTACACGTATTGTCGATGCCCCTTTGGTCATCGGCCTCGGCCCTGGTTTCCGAGCCGGACAGGATGTGCACCTGGTCATTGAAACCAACCGCGGGCATCGATTGGGCAAGGTAATCGAGGTGGGAGAAGCGGACCCGGACACCGGCATTCCCGGAGAAATTTCTGGATATACCTGGGAAAGAGTTTTGCGGGCTCCGGCCAGCGGGAGGTTTAGGGGGAGGAAGCGGATCGGGGATCGGGTGGAAGCGGGAGAAGTGGCTGGCGAGGTGGACGGAGTACCCGTCGAGGCAAAGATCGCGGGAGTTCTGCGGGGGATCCTGCGGGATGGACTCTGGGTACAAGAGCAGATGAAGGTGGGGGATGTAGACCCCCGAGGGGTGCGGGAACATTGTTTCACCATCTCCGAGAAGGCCCGAGCCATTGCTGGGGCGGTGCTGGAAGCCATTTTAATGAGGTATAATAGATAATATCAAAATCTAAAAACCAAAATGCCAAACTTTAAATTGGACGCAGATGAACGCAGATTTGCAGGATTTTAAAAACCTTCAAATCTGGAATCAAGAAGCCAGGAGCCAGAATAAAGAAAAATTTCCTTCTGACTCCTGGCTCGTGAATTCCTTTTTTTCTGCGCATATCTGCGGGAATCTGCGTCCTATTAAAAATTGAGATTAATCAATGTCCGATTTTTATGAAGAGATATTGGAAATCAAGTCCGCAGGAAGGAAAGCGGCAGTAGCTACGATCGTTGGCACCAAAGGCTCCACGCCAAGGGAAGTAGGAGCCAAAATGCTCATTCACGAAGATGGGAAGATCTTGGGAACGATCGGCGGCGGATGCATGGAAGCTGAGGTTTGGCAGGAAGCGATGAAGGTCATCGCGGAAGATAAGCCGAAGACGATCCATTTCGACCTCACGGGAAGAGCGGCCGAAGAGAGCGGAATGATCTGCGGAGGAGTCATGGATATCTACATTGAACCCATCGTGCCCACTCCCCGGGTGTTCATTTTCGGCGGGGGACACATTTCTCTTTTCGTGTCCAAGATGAGCACGATGGTTGGGTTTCAAGTGGTCGTGATCGATGACCGGCCGCAGTTCGCTAATCAAGAAAGGTTTCCCGAAGCAGAGGAAGTCATCGCTGAA
Organism: Deltaproteobacteria bacterium; assembly: GCA_030654105.1. Taxonomy (NCBI): domain Bacteria; kingdom Pseudomonadati; phylum Myxococcota; class Myxococcia; species Deltaproteobacteria bacterium. The sequence continues at coordinate 784 of JAURYC010000327.1, read as the reverse complement.
GAATTTCCTTTCGTCCTGCCGAAGTTGCAAGTGAATCGGTCCACTTACCTGGTAATCGTCACCCGGGGACATGCCTATGACCAGGAAGTTTTGGAGTGGGCCCTAAGTAAAGAGGTCAAATACATTGGCATGATCGGCAGCCGGAAGAAGATTCAGACGGTTTACAATAACCTAAAGGAGAAAGGTTTCACCCCGGATCAACTACAGCGGGTTCATGCTCCCATCGGGTTAGACATCGGAGCTTTAACCCCCGAGGAGATTGCGGTGAGTATTGTGGCCGAGATGATCAAACTACATCGGGAGAGGAAAGGGGAGAAATAGAAGGACCATCTGGAGGCCATTGAGAACGATTCGGCAAAACCGCCCGTTCTGCTCATCGATGAGATTGACCGCTCCGACGAAGAATTCGAAGCCTTTCTTTTGGAAATTCTCTCTGATTTTCAGGTCACGATCCCGGAGGTTGGGACCATAAAAGCCAGGCATCGCCCCCATGTCATCCTGACCTCCAACCGCACTCGGGAGCTGCACGATGCCTTGAAGCGCCGGTGTCTTTATCATTGGATTGACTACCCTTCCTTGGAAGAAGAGAGGCGCATCGTTTTGGCCAAAGTGCCCAAAGTAGGGGAGGCTCTCGTAAGGCAGGTTTGCTTATTCATGCAGCAGGTGCGCGAGAAGGATTTTTACAAGCGCCCGGGAATCTCCGAGACGCTGGATTGGGTAATCGCCCTGATGGCTTTGGGAAGAGAAGAACTCAATGCAGCGACCGTAAAGGAGACCTTGGGCT
>JAURYC010000326.1 GCA_030654105.1 Deltaproteobacteria bacterium | reverse complement strand
AAGCGCTGACCCCGCTGACTCTTGTAAGCATTCACCAGGCTATAAATGATTAGGGTCAAAACCGCATGCGCCCGGATGGCCGAGCAGGTCTTCTGCGGATACTTTAACAGATGATAGCCCTGCTTGAGCTCTCGAAATCCCCATGAGCTGCTTCACCTCATAGGTGAGAATCATTAACACCGCGGGAACCATCACCCGCTTCACCCTCTTCAGCCGAAAATCCACCCGGGCAAAAAACCCCAACCGGCCCCCACCACCGCCTCCGGCCGCTGCCGAGCCCTCAGCTTCCTACACACCTCCTTCTGCGCCCGCTGAAACGGCATAAGCCCGCTCACGACCATGAAATAACCACTGCCTTATTTGACCAAGCCCGCCAAGGGCGGGACCTTCCTGCCCGAGCCGGCGCCCCAACTGGGAGATAGGGCCAATCTTCAAAACTGGGGGTGGGCGAGGAGAGAAAAACCTTGACTGGGGCCGGGGTTCTTTTATAATGAAAAAAAGTATGTTGTGCAGTGCGCTTTGGCAAAGGAAATGAACTCGTGAAATCTTTGGCGGTAATTATCTTGGCCGCGGGCAAGGGCACACGGATGAAGTCGGATCTGGTCAAGGTTCTCCATCCTATTGCCGGCACCCCCATGCTGGCCTTAACCCTGGATTTAGCCAGAAGCTTTCGCCCGGATCGGTTGGTCGTGGTGGTAGGTTCTCAACGAAATCTTGTGAGGGAGCAGTTCGGGGCAGAGGATCTCCTTTTCGTTGACCAGGAAGAACAGTTAGGCACAGGGCATGCTGTTTTGACTGCAGGCCCTGCCCTCAAGGATTTCCAGGGAACCGTGCTGATTCTTTGCGCTGACGTTCCTTTACTTAGCGAAGAAACGGTAAAGAAATTTATAAAATCCCATGAGGAGGGGTTGAATACCCTTTCGGTTTTGACCACCTGCCTGGAAAATCCCAGCGGCTATGGGCGGGTCTTTCGAGGAGAGAAGGGGCAGCTATTGCGCATCGTTGAAGAAAAAGACTTGCGGGCTGGAGAAGAGACGATCCGGGAAATCAATACCGGTATTTATTGCATCGAAGCCCCATTCCTCTTCTCGGCTTTGTTGGGGTTGAGTGACCAGAATGCCCAAAAGGAGTATTACCTTACGGATATTGTAGCCAAGGCCAGTTCCCAGGGGAAAAAAGCCGCTGCTTACCTAACAGAAGATCCCAAGGAAGTGATGGGCATCAACACTCGCCTGGATTTGGCCAAGGCCAACCAATACCTGCGGCACAAGATCGCCGAGCGGCATATGCTGGAGGGAGTAACCCTGATCGACCCCCAGACTACTTACATCGACCATCAGGTGGAGATCGGGCGGGATACTGTCCTTTACCCGAACTGCTACCTTTTGGGAAAAACCTCCTTGGGGAAAAACTGCCTGATCGAGCCCGGCTGTAAGATCACGGATACCCAAGTGGGGAACTTTGTAACCATCAAGGCTTCTTCGGTGGTGTCGGAGAGCATCATTGAAGATCGAGTGGAAGTAGGGCCCTTTGCCCATTTACGCCCGCTGACCGTCCTGCGGGAAGGGTCGCGGATCGGCAATTTCGTAGAAGTAAAAAAGTCTGTGATCGGTAAGGGCACCAAGGCCAATCATCTGAGTTACCTTGGAGACGCAACCGTAGGGGAAAAAGTAAACATAGGTGCGGGCACTATCTTCTGCAACTATGATGGCCATAAGAAACATCCGACCCTCATCGAGGATGGGGTCTTCGTGGGCAGCAATACCGAGTTGGTCGCCCCGATTAAAATCGGCCGCAATGCGATCATCGGGGCTGGTTCGACGATTACCAAGGAAGTCCCCCCGGAGCATCTGGCGGTCAGCAGAGCCAGGCAGGTGAATTACAAAAGAAGGAGCCGACGAAAGGATTAAAAGTTATGTGCGGAATCATCGGATACATCGGCCCTCGGGAGACTAAAGAAGTCTTACTTGAAGGCCTGCGGCGATTGGAATACCGGGGATATGACTCCGCCGGAGTGGCCCTTCTTCATGAAGGGAAGGTGATCATCCGCCGCTCTCAGGGGAAGCTGAAGGAACTGGAGCGAAAAATTGCCGGGGAGCGGTTTAGCGGCCATGTCGGGATTGGCCACACCCGCTGGGCTACCCATGGAAAACCTTCTGAGGCCAACGCCCATCCCCACAAGGCTGGAGGGGTGGTCGTGGTGCACAACGGCATCATCGAAAATTACCTGGCCCTCAAAGGAACCCTTATGCGAGAGGGTCATACCTTCAAGTCGGAAACGGACACGGAGATCCTTAGCCATCTGATCCAGAGCCATCTTTTTCAAGGAGTGACCTTCGAGGAAGCGGTGCGCCAAGCCTTGCTTAAGGTTCAAGGTTCTTACGCCATCGCCGTCCTCTATGAAGGTGAAAAGGATAAGTTGATCGCGGCCCGGAAGGAAAGCCCCCTGATTTTGGGCTTGGGAGAGGGAGAAGCTTTCGTGGCCTCGGACATTCCCGCAATTCTCTCTTATACCCGAAAAATGATTTTTTTGGAAGACGGCGAGATGGCCGTAATCCAGGAGCGATCCTTTCGGATCACTACTCTCTGGGGGGAGAGTCGGCAGCGGCCGCCCAAGGAGATTCTCTGGGATCCGGTAACGGCCGAGAAGGGTGGGTTCAAACATTTTATGCTCAAAGAGATCTTTGAGCAGCCGAGAGCGGTTGGCGACACGATCCGGGGCCGGGTCTCCTTGGAAGAAGGCCAGGTCGTACTGGGAGAAACGGGTCTAAGCGCCAAAGCCCTGAAAGATATTCGCCGGGTGTGCATTATCGCCTGCGGCACTTCTTATCACGCTGCTCTGGTGGGGAAGTTCATGATGGAAGAGCTGGCCCGGATTCCTACGGAGGTTGACTTAGGTTCCGAGTTTCGCTACCGAGACCCTTTAGTGGGGCCCCAAGACCTTTTAGTGGCCATCTCTCAATCGGGTGAAACCACGGATACTTTAGCCGCTTTCCGGGAAGGGAAGCAAAAGGGCGTGCACACCTTGGCCATCTGCAACGTGGTGGACAGCAGCTTAGCCCGGGAATCTGCCGGGCTCTTTTATACGCACGCCGGCCCTGAGATTGGCGTGGCCTCGACCAAAACATTCACCTGCCAGCTCGTCGTGCTTTTCTTGCTGGCCTTAAGCTTGGCCAGAACCCGGGAGACCATCGGCCAGAAAGAGGCCAAGGGATTACTGGAAGATTTGCTAAAGATCCCCCACCAGGTCCAGGAGGTTTTGGATCTGAACCCCCAGATTGAAACTCTGGCGAAACGATACATGAACGCCCGAGATTTCCTTTATCTGGGACGGGGTGTGAATTACCCGATTGCTTTGGAAGGGGCGTTAAAGTTGAAGGAAATATCTTATATTCACGCCGAAGGGTATCCTGCAGGAGAGATGAAACATGGCCCCATTGCCCTTATCGATGAAGAGATGCCTGTGGTGGTATTAGCCCCCAAAGGTAAGACCTACGAGAAGATTTTAAGCAATATTGAAGAAGTTCGGGCCAGGGGAGGAAAAGTCATCGCTCTGGCCAATCCTTCAAACCAAGAGGTGGCCTCTAAGGCCAAAGATGTCCTGCTGATTCCGGAAACCCATCATTTGCTCGTTCCCATCCTCCTCAATGTTCCTTTGCAGCTTCTGGCCTATAATATTGCCATCCTCAAAGGGACGGATGTTGACCAGCCGCGGAACCTGGCCAAGAGCGTGACCGTGGAATAAGATCGCGAATAGAGGGGAAAGGAAATTCCCGGTGAAAAAAGACCTCAGCACACTCCGGAGGGATGCCCGCAAGATTTTTTCCCAAGCCCTTTGGGCCGCAGACCCCAAAAATATTATCTCCGCGCAAGTTTCCCTGCGCAACCAATTTCTCTACGTTGGTTCGAAGAGGTATCCTCTATCCCGCTATAAGCGGATTTTTGTAGCTGGATGCGGGAAAGCTTCTGCCGCCATGGCTTACAGTTTGGAAAAAATTCTGGGTTCGCGGATCACGGCTGGCCTGGTGAATGTAAAGTACGGCCATACCCAAAAGTTGAAGCGCATCCGCCTCCAAGAGGCAGGGCACCCGCTGCCGGACTCCAAAGGCCTGGAAGGGGCTCAGGAGATGGTCAGGATGCTGAGTAACCTCACGGAGCACGACCTGGTGATCTTTCTCATTTCAGGAGGCGGTTCAGCCTTGCTTCCTTTCCCTTCCCCCGGAATCACTCTTCAGGAGAAACAAAAGGTCACGGACTTACTGTTAGGGTGCGGGGCCACCATCCAGGAGATCAATACCTTAAGAAAACACCTTTCCCTACTCAAAGGGGGAGGGCTGGCCAGAATGGTATATCCGGCAACCCTGATTTCCTTAATCTTGTCGGATGTCATCGGGGACCCCCTGGACGCCATTGCTTCCGGACCGACGGTCCCTGACCCCACTACCTTCGCCGACTGCGCCCGGATCCTGGACCGGTATGGGCTTTGGGAAAAAATTCCTCTTGCTGTTGCCCGGCATATTCGTGAAGGTTTCAAAGGGAATAAAGAGGAGACGCTCAAAGAAGGAGTGCCAGCCTTGGCCAAGGTATACCATCTTATTGTGGGGAATAACCTTTTAGCCATGAAGGCGGCTCAAAAAAAAGCCAAAATCCTGGGTTATCGCCCTTTCCTGCTCTCTTCCCTCATCGAGGGAGAAACACGGGAGGTGGCCAAGGTTCATGCGGCCATTGCCAAAGAAGTGCTCCGGACAAGAAATCCGGTTGCACCCCCGGCCTGCATTCTTTCGGGGGGGGAGACCACGGTGACTTTGAAGGGGAAAGGAAAAGGGGGAAGGAATCAAGAATTTGCCTTGGCGGCAGCCCTGGAGATTGCTGGTTGGAGAGAGATTGTTATTCTGAGCGCTGGGACCGATGGGACCGATGGGCCGACTGATGCAGCCGGAGCTTTCGCCGATGGAGAAACTGTCCAACGCGCTAAGGCCTTGGGTTTAGACCCATGGGGTTCCCTCGAGGAAAACGATTCTTATCCCTTTTTTCAAGCGTTGGGAGACCTCCTGATCACGGGTCCAACCGGCACCAACGTCATGGATCTACGCATCCTGCTGGTAGAAAAACCGCAGGCCCATAAAGCCAAAAGATAATAAAAAATCCATGGCTGGACAAGTCGGCTCGTGCTTAGTTACAAAAATTGGGAGGCCTTACGAGGTCCGGGAACCAGGGCGCTTCGCTGGGCATCCTGAGGCGGTGTTTTCTCTGTGGATGGGGCGGGAAGAAGTAACCCCGCCTCCTGCGGCGGAAACAAAGTTGAATCTTTTCCCGCATTTTTTCCCCGGCCGAGGCTGCCGGCGCTCATCGACCTGGCCCCCGGACCACGACAAGGTTGGGCACCAATCTACCCTATAAATGGAAGTAATTCATACACGAATTTTTGCAACTAAGCACTAATGCATAAAATTTAAAAAAATGTGCCCCCAAGGGACAGCAGCAGGGAAAGGGGAAAGATGATCGCCGAGGAAAGGTTGGTTCAAAGCTGGTTCTTCAAGGGATTCACCAGGGCGCAGATCGATACCCTGTTAGCCAATGGCCAGGAGGTTTTTTATCCGGCAGGGGGAAAAGTGTTAGTCGAGGGGGAGCCCGCAGAGTCTTTTCATGTCCTGGTGCAAGGAGCAGTCTCTATCAAAATGCGCATAGAAGAGCATGGTGAACTGGTCTTGAGTACGTTCAGGCAGACCGGGGAAATTTTCGGGTGGTCTACTTTAGTGGAAGGAGGCCGTTTTACGGCAACGGCGGAATGTTTGGAGGAAAGCAGGATTATCTCTTTTAAACGGAAAAATTTAGAGGACCTTTTCACCAGAGATCCCAGCCTGGGATACCTTTTTATGAAAAGATTGGCCGGTCTGATCTCTTGCCGTCTGGAGAGTACCCGAGCCCTTTTGTTAAAGGAGATCTCGTAAAGAAGCAAAGTAGGGGCACGGTCACCGTGCCCCTACTAAACTTTTTACGAGGCCATCATCCTTGGTTGATTTGAATCAGAAGAACGGTGATGTTATCCTTCCCCCCCCGGAAGTTGGCCAGATGGATCAAGTTGTTACAGTTGCCATTTAGATCTCCTGAATTCTGGCTGACCACCTCGAGCATCTCCTCCTCCCGGACTAAATCAGAAAGCCCATCCGAGCAGAGAAGCAAGAAGTCCCCCTGCTGAACTTCCAGCTCTTGTATATCCACATCGACTGTGGGTTGGATGCCTAAGGCCCGGGTGACAATATTTTTATGGGGGGACGCCGATAAAGCCTCCTTGGCGATCAAACCCTGTTTATATTGCTCCCAGACCCAGGAGTGGTCCTCGGTAACCTGATGGATGGCTTGGCCCCGTAAATGGTAAAGGCGGCTATCTCCGACATGGGCCACAATGGGGGAGGAGGCTGAAAAGTAAACGGCCACGAGCGTGGTTCCCATCCCTTTATATTCTCTATTCTCTTGTGAGGCCTTGTAAATTCTTTGGTTCGCTAGGCGGATGCCATTGACCATGAGGTTAGCCGGGGATGAGAGGACGGCTGTGCTGTCTTCGGATAGGGTCGCTTCTTTTTCTTTCCCAACTCGAGCTATGGATTCCTGCAGGGATTCTATGGCCAAGCGGCTGGCCACTTCCCCGGAGGCATGACCTCCCATACCGTCGGCCACGGCAAAAATTCCCAGAACGGGATCAGCAAGGAAAGCGTCTTCATTATTTTTACGGACCCGGCCCATGTCTGAGGCCACGGCGAACCTAACCTTCATGATTCCTCATCTATCAATAAATTTATTGTATAGGAAATTCCTTTTTGGACACGGATGTACATGGATTATCAGGATAAACTAAAAAGAAAATAATTATCTGCGGTTATCTGCGTAAATCTGCGTCCTATTAAATTTAAGGTGGCAGGGATCATCAAAATGAATCCGGAGACTAATGGGTGAAGATGAAGGAACTATTTCCAATCTGGATCTCATCCCTGTTCTTCAGGATGTGTTCCTCCGTAATCTTGATTCCGTTCACCTTCGTTTTGGAAAAGACCCCCCCACGTGGGATATGTAGAAGCGGTCTCCGTGGCGGCTGATCTTGGCATGCGGGGAGGAGACAAACCATCCTTCAACAGGAATATCGGCACCGGCACCCTTGCCCAGGATGGTTACTTCTTTGGTAATCTTAAAATCTGTTCCTTTCCTGGCCCCTTGGGTGGCGGCAAGAGATGGCCATTGAAAAGCTTTTTGCTCAGGGACGGCCTGCGGTTCAAGACCAGGCTTCCGCTTGGCCGAATCAAAGATCATCGTCCCTTCGACGTCTTCCTGGGGAAGAACCTTGGCTGCGGGCTGAGGGGCTTTGGCCAGACCTCTGACCTGGATCTGAAATTTGGCAATGCCGATAATATCACCCTGGTTCAGCGGGTGGTCATTGGCATCAATCTGCACGCCGTTGAGGAAGGTGCCATTAGAGCTCTGCAGGTCTCTTAAGACATAGCTCGTCCCCTCTTTTAACTCGACCTGAGCATGTTTGCGGGAGATGGCAATATTATCGATCACCACTTCGTTTTCCTTGGACCTGCCAATCGTAATCAGGCTCTTTTCCAGGTTGAATTCCTCAATCTGGGTGTCTTTCAGCTTCAGGATCAATTTGATCATGGTATTCTCCTTTCGCCTATTTACTCCCAATGAGATAATAATAGAGTATCCCTAAACCCGCTGCCGTGGCTGTAGTTATTCCGCTCCAGAACAGCCAATTCTTTTGCTCGTCGTTCAGGGAGGAAGGGTCATCGTCAACGACTACGTAAGCCACCTGTTTCCCGCCGATGAAGGAGATGAGGCGAACAGGGTCGGTGTAGATCCATTCATACACCCGCTCGCGCTCGGGGGAAAGCTTGCGGAAAAAACGGACATACTGAGGGGAACCCATCTTCTCCAAGGCGAACGTCTCATCCGGTGAAAGTTGCGAAGGATCTATTTTTTTCACCTTCCACCTTTCCGCGATTGGGGTTCTTTCGCTTTTTTGGAGATAAACAGGCTTATAACTGCATCCTAGAGGAGCTAACAGAAAGGCTGCCAGAACGGAGTAGACCACCAAAGGTTTGAGTTGTAATGAGGAAGTCCTGCCCCGAGTAGAATTCATCTTGCTTTTCTTAAAATTTCCCTCCCCTGTCTTATGTCTTATGAATAGCATTTTAAAGGGGAATTTGTAAAGAAAAATTCTCTTGCAGGAAATTGCCCATTTCTCCTTCAACCCCGGAAGCATCCGTGGGGGTTTCACTTAGGACTTGGGGGTGGGAGATCAATCCGAGACGATGCAGGGCAAATTTGAGACTCCCTGCCGGGTTCATCCGCAGGGCCTGGCTGAGTTCCCTGAGCTTTTGGCTTTGTTGCAACAGGAGAAGATTAGGCGCCGGAGTTTCTGCTAAGCTCAAAGAGGCCGCGACGACCTCTTTCCATTCGGCTGGGAGAAGGTTAGCCCCAGCGGAAATGACCCCTGAGGAGCTTGGTTGGTTAAGAAAACTCTTTTCATCTCCGTCGTAGAAACGAAACTCCCGCTGGGAGCGAACGGCCCTTTGGTAGTGCATCGTCCGTTTGAGATCACCTGCCTGAATCAGACCGACAATTTGTTCATTTATGGCAAGGCCCTTCAGCACTGCCGTGCGGATGTTACTCCGCTTCAAAGTGCGGTTCAGCCGTGTAATGAGATGGGGATGATTATCAAGGAGAATGGGGAAGGGAGAACACTTTCCCCATTCTTGATAAACCTGGGAAAGCTTGCGGTTGCTGTGGTACCAGAGAGGGATATCCACCCAATAAAAAGGTTCTTGGGTTGATGGCGCTGAGTATTTGCTGCCCACCGCTTCGACGTTGCTCAAAGTTTCTTCTACGGTATTGGCGGTCGGGCATAGAAACAAAGGCTTCTTCCCAGATACAATATCCATAGCTCCTTGTAAAAGTTCAAGGCGCAGGTGGTTGGGAAGAAAAAGTCCTTCACCGACTATCCCTTCGCCGAAGAACAGGCCATCGCCGAATGGAAGGGCCCGTTCGATTAGACGTCTCAGAGAGACCCAGTCAATTGACCCTTTTTCGTCGAAAGGAGTTATTAAGGGAATGATCAATCCTTTGGGGGGGTAAAACATTTTAAAAAACCTTTAGATTTCTCCGGTTCAAGATATCCCGGAGGGTAACCAGGCCTTTCAGGCACTTTTTTTTGTCCAGGACCGGGAGGGCTTCGCGGTTTTTTTCCACCAATTCGTGCAAGGCCTCGGCGGCTGAGGAGCCTTCCTCGATAGTGGGAAGGTCGGAACTCATCAATCCCCCGATCCCCTGGGCAAGGAACCGAGATCCCATCTTTCCCCGGCGTAAATCGCGGTCTGTGATCATACCGGCCAGGGTTCCGTCAGGGTGAAGAACCAGGGCCAAGTCTGCTCCCTGCCGCTGCATGGCCTGGAGAAATTCTTTTACCGTGGATTCTTCGGAGAGGACCGGGAATTCAGTCATCGGCCGCATGATGTCTTTCACCTGGAGGGAAAGCCGCTCCCCCAAACTTCCTCCGGGATGGAAAAGGGCAAAATCCTTCTCACCAAATTTTCTCTGCCGCATCAACGCCACGGCAAGAGCATCTCCGATGACCAGAGTGGCCGTGGTGCTGGAAGTAGGAGCTAACCCCAAAGGACAAGCCTCTCGTTCGACCCCCACGTCGATAACAATCTGGCTGTTTTGGGCCAAGGTAGAAGTAAGGCAGCCGGTTAGACCGATAATTTTAACCCCGATTTTTTTCAGGGTGGGCAGAAGGCTAACGATTTCAGCGGTCTCCCCGCTATTGGAGATGGCCATGATTACATCCTGAGCCGTCACCATGCCCAAATCTCCATGGAGGCCTTCTACAGGGTGGAGAAAGATCGCAGGTGTACCCGTGCTGGTAAGAGTGGCCACGATCTTACGGCCTACCAAACCCGATTTGCCAATGCCCGTGACGACGACCCGCCCTGGGCAGGCCAAAACCATTTCCACTGCCCGGACAAAATTTTCATCCAGGCGTTCGAGCAATCCCTGAACGGCTTCTGCCTCGATGCGAATGACTTCCCGGGCGTGACGAAGAATCTCTTTCACTGTTGTCCTATAAATAACAGGGCTTGCTGATTCAAGGCCTCGAGGGTTCCCCGGGTTTAAAAAAAAATCGCATGGCCCCTTGAACCCTCGGATCTTCGAACCCATTCTATATTACCTCAGACAAAACTCACTGTCTATTTCAAAAATTTCTGTAATTCAGACAGTGGAGAGCAGTTGTTAGGGGGTGGGGGGTCGGGAGGTGGGTTATTTTTTTAATTGGGGTATCTTGGGAAGGGGGGAAGGGGTTTATCGTAAGGGTTTCCGTTCTCGGGCGGGTATAGACATTGCCCTTGACCAGCGGGGACCGTCCGAAGGCAACCTCCAGAGAACGCTCCAGGTCCTGATGTATCAA